>JAVKTQ010000010.1 GCA_031460455.1 Sporomusaceae bacterium | reverse complement strand
GTACGGCACGCTCGCCTACGAGGATAAACGCCTTCAGGACGACCAGACGGCTTCCGACAGCTATGTGCCCAAGAAGAGCCACGCCCTCAGCGCCGGCCTGGCCGGCAATTTCGCCGACAGCTGGCTGGGCGGGGGGTTCAACAGCTTCAGCATCAGCCACTACCGGGGACGGCTGAGTATCGAGGACGCCGCCACGGCGACCAACGACGACGCGACCGCCAGGACGGCCGGCGGGTTCGCGAAAACGGTCTTCGTCTATCAGCGGCAGCAGTATTTGGCCAAAGACCTGAATTTTCACCTGAACTTCACCGGCCAACTGGCCGACAAGAATCTCGATTCGTCGGAAAAGCTCTTCCTCGGCGGCGCGGACGGCGTGCGGGCTTTCCCGCAGGGGGAAGCGGCCGGCGACGACGGCTACAAGCTGACGGGGGAAATCAGGTGGCGGCTGCCGGGCCTGTCGGCCGGCAAGGACAATGTATATCTGTCCGGCTTTTACGACTACGGCAGCGTAACGGTCAACCACAAACCGTGGGCGGGAGCGGGCGAGCAGAACCGCCGCAGCCTGATGGGGGCGGGCCTGGGCGTGCTGTGGGCGCACAGCCCGGACTTCGTGCTCAGGCTCGACTATGCCTGGAAGATCGGCCGCGAGCAGGCGACGGCAGATACGGATAAAAACGGACGGCTCTGGCTACAGGGCGTGAAATATTTTTAGGGTTTTGCAAGGAGGTATCGCTATGCAAAGGAAATGGCGACGCAATTGGCAGCGGGCCATAGCAAAAACCGTGCTGCCGCCGGTGGCGGCGGGGATGCTGATGCTGGGCGCGTACGGGCCGGCGTGGGCGGCCCCGAGCGGCGGGGTGGTGACGGGCGGCACGGCGACGATCGCGACGAGCGGCGCTACGACGACGGTCACGCAGACGACGAACAGGGCGGCGATCAACTGGCAGAGCTTCGGCATCGCCGCGGGCGAGGCGGTGAACTTCGTGCAGCCGTCGGCGTCGGCCGTGGCATTAAACCGGGTGGTGGGCAACAGCGCCTCGAACATTTACGGGTCGCTGACGGCCAATGGCAAGGTGTACCTGATAAATCCGAGCGGCATATTGTTCGCGCCGGGGGCGCAGGTGAACGTGGGCGGCCTGGTGGCGTCGACGCTCAATATGGCGGACAGCGATTTCATGAACGGCAAATACATATTCACGAAGAACGGCAGCGCCGGTGCGGTCATCAACCAGGGCACGATAACGGCCGGCGACCATGCGGTATTCATCGGTCCGCAGGTCAAAAACGAGGGCACGGTGGCGGCGCGGGTGGTCGGCCTGACGGCGGGTGACAAGGTGAGCCTCGATTTTTCCGGGGACAAGCTGCTGAACGTCACCGTCGATACGGCGGCGGCGGGCAGCAGCGTCACCAACAGCGGCACGATTACCGCGCCCGGCGGTCTGGTGCTGATGACGACCGGGACGATGGACGCGCTACTAAATACAGTCGTCAACAATACCGGTGTGATAAGGGCGCAGACGGTGAGCACCGAGCGCGGCGTGATAAAGCTGATCGGCAGCACGGCGAACGTGAGCGGTACGCTGGACGCGTCGGCGCCCCAGGGCGGCGACGGCGGCTTCATCGAAACCTCGGGGGCCAGCGTAAATATCGCCCCCGACACGAAAATCACGACGGCGGCGCCGGCCGGCAAGACCGGCAAATGGCTCCTCGACCCCACCGATCTCACCGTCGACTTCGCAATGGCGACAGCCATAATGAACAACCTCGCCAACACCGACAGCGAACTTAACAGCACCGGCAGCATCAACGTCAACGCCCCCATCACCTGGAGCGCCAACGAGTTGGCCTTCATCGCGACCAAGGACATAAACATCAACGCCGTCCTCACCGCCAACGGCACGGCCTGGCTCTACCTCGGGGCGGGCAGCGGCAAGGTCAACATGGGCAGGAACGCCGACGGCACCTTCAAAGGCCGGGTGGATTTTCCCGGACGCTCCGGCAGCGGTTTTTTCATGATCAACCTTAAGAACTACACCGTCATCAACTCGCTGGGGGCGGCGGGCAGCACAACCACGACCGACCTCCAGGGGATAAACGGCAACGTCGCCGGCTATTACGCCCTCGGCGCCGACATCGACGCCAGCGAAACAAGCGGCTGGAACGGCGGCGCAGGCTTTGTGCCCCTTGGCGACCCCTACACGGCGAGCGCCTTTACTGGCATCTTCGAGGGTCTGGGACACACCATCGGCAACCTGACTGTCAAGCCTGCCACCGCCAGCGTCGGCTTGTTCGGCACCCACCAGGGCACCATCCGCAACGTGGGGCTGAAAGACGTAACCGCCGCAGGCGCCGGCACCAGCTATGTCGGCGGCCTGGCGGCCTATAGCACCGGCAGCATCGCCAACACGTATGTCACCGGCACAGTCAGCGGCGGCACCAATGCCCAGGTCGGCGGCCTGGTGGGAATTAACAACGGGAGTATCGCCAACTCCTACAACACCGCCGCTGTCACCGGCGGCAGCAATGCCAATGTCGGCGGCCTGGTCGGCGATAACAGCGGTACCATCACCGGCTCCGCCAGCACCGCCGGCACGGTAAGCGGCAGCAGCAGCGGCTACACCGGCTCTTACGGCGGCCTGGTCGGAGTTAACCGCGGCACAGTTACCGGCTCTTATAGCACCAGCCCGGTCAACTGGACGCTCGGCAACTCTGTCGGCGGTCTGGCGGGGTGGAACGATGGCGGCACCATCACAAACTCGTACAGCACCGGCACGGTAAGCGGCAGCAGCGCCTGGGTCGGCGGCCTGGTGGGAGTTAACAATGGCACCATCGTCAACTCCTACAGCGCCGGCAGCGTCAGCGGCAGCGGCTCCTACGCCGTCGGCGGCCTGGTGGGCGTGGTGAGTGGCGGCACAGTAACCGGCGGCTACTGGGACATACAGACCTCGGGCCTCGGCACCAGCGCCGCCGGCACCGGCCTGACGACAGCCAATATGCGACAGGCATCCCAATACGCCGGCTGGGGCTTCGACGCGAACGGGATTTCCGCCGACGGCGTCTGGCGCATCTACAGCGGCCACAGCAATCCCCTGCTGAGGAGTTTTCTCACGCCGCTCACCGTCACCTCCTTTAACGGCGGCAAGACCTATGACGGTACGACGGCGACCTCGCTCGGCGTATTCTATTCTGCCACGCCCAACAACTACCTGGCGGGCACCGCCGTTGTCACCGCCGTCAGCAAAAACGCTGGCGCTCAGTCCGCCCGCGCCAGCGGTCTCTACTCCACCGACCAGCGGGGCTACGACATCACCTACGCCGCCGGGATACTGGTGATAAACCAGCGGGATATCACCGTCACGGCGAGCGGCGTGAACAAGATATACGACGGCACGACCGGCGCCGCCGTCAACTACGGCGATAACCGCGTGAGCGGCGACAGTCTGGCGGTGAGCGGCACGGCGACCTTCGCCGACAAGAACGCCGGAACAGGCAAGGCGGTGAGCGTGACCGGCATCACCCTTAGCGGCGCCGACGCCGGCAACTACAACCTGACAGGCACCACGGCGTCAACGACGGCGGATATCGCCAAGGCGACGCTGACGGTGACGGCCGACAATGCCGCCAAGACGCAGGGGCAGACCAACCCGGCCTTCACCGCCAGCTACAGCGGCCTGGGGGCGGGCGACACCGCCGCCTCGCTTACCGGCGGCCTGACCTTCGCCACGGGGGCGACCGCCACTTCGCCGGCGGGCAGCTATGCTATCAACCTGACCGGCACGCTGGCCTCACCCAACTATATCGTCAGCTATGTAAACGGCGTGCTGACGGTAAGGGCGGCCACCAACCCGGCCTACACCGGCGCGGTGGGCGGCGCGTTTCAACTGGCCGGAGGCGGCGGACTGGGCGGCATAGGCAGCGGGACCGGCGGCACAGGCTTAGGTGGCGGACTAGGTGGCGGCAGCCTGGGCGGTACAGGCTTCGGAGGCGGCGGTTTTGCAGGAGGAATGGGCGGCAGCCTCGGAAGCGGGACCGGCGGCCTGGGCGGCACCACGGCCCTTGGCGGTCTGCTGGGCATCAGCGGCGGCGGTATAAACACCGGCGGGGCGGGCCCAGGCGGCCGGGGGCAGAACCAATAGAGCGGCCGCTGTCTTTGCGGTATGGGAAAAATGAATATTGCGAATATGGCCGGAGGTATTGACCGGCGCGAAAAGTCTGTGGTATAGTAACGACAATATAAAAAGCAAGGGCGCTTTGGAGCATGGCTCCGGAGCGCCTTTTTATATTATTATCCCTACAACCCAATATTGTTCGTAGTGCTTACCAGCATGATAGCATCGGGGCTAATAAACAGCTGTTTATTGGCCCCGATGCGTTCATATACAGGTTTAATCAGGGAGGTGAGGGTCTTCGCGGTCGCAAGGAAAAAATAAAGGCTTCATGAGTACGGGCATACCCATGAAGCCGGCGCACATCTTCCCCCCAGCGGCTAAACCAGGGTTATTCGACATGCTTAGTTTTCATTATAGCCGGGGCTACAGTGTTTTTCAAGAAGCGAATCGAGGAGGTTATTGATATGCGACAAGTGGCTATATACGGTAAGGGCGGGATCGGTAAATCGACGACGACCCAGAATACGGTGGCGGCTTTGGCCGAAGCCGGCAAGAAGGTAATGGTGGTCGGCTGCGACCCGAAGGCCGACTCGACCCGCCTGCTGCTGGGCGGCCTGTGCCAGAAGACGGTGCTGGACACGCTGCGGGACGAGGGCGACGATATCGAGCTTGATGAAATTCTCAAACCCGGTTTCAGGGATACCCGCTGCGTTGAATCGGGCGGTCCCGAGCCTGGCGTCGGCTGCGCCGGCCGCGGCATCATCACTTCGATCAATATGCTGGAGTCGCTGGGGGCGTATACCCCCGATCTGGATTACGTATTTTACGATGTGCTCGGCGACGTGGTGTGCGGCGGGTTTGCAATGCCCATCCGCGAGGGCAAGGCGGAAGAAATCTATATCGTGGCTTCGGGTGAGCTGATGGCTCTGTATGCCGCCAACAACATCGCCAAAGGCATCCAGAAATACGCGGCCAACGGCAAGGTCAGGCTGGGCGGCATTATCTGCAACAGCCGCAAGGTCGACAACGAGCTGCCGCTGCTGCAGGCGTTCGCCGAAGAGCTAGGCTCCCAGCTTATCTATTTCGTGCCGCGGGATAATCTGGTGCAGCGGGCTGAGATTAACAAAAAGACGGTTGTCGATTTCGATCCCGAGGCCGGCCAGGCGAACGAATACCGGTGTTTGGCCGCGGCTATAGACAATAACAAGATGTTTGTCATCCCCAAACCGATGACGCAGGACCGGCTGGAAGAGCTGATGATGCAGCACGGTTTTCTCGACGCGATAGCTTAGAGAGATTGAAGGGAGACGAGGATATGTTACTCATTCGCGCAATCGTCAGGCCGGAGAAGAAGGACGAGGTGCTTGCCGAGTTATCGCGGGCCGGTTTCCACGCCGCTACGGTCGTCGATGTCGTCGGCCGCGGCAAGCAAAAGGGCATCAAGATCGGCGGCATCGTTTACGACGAAATTCCCAAGTCGCTCATTCTCATGGCTGTTCGCGACGAGGATAAGGACGACGTCGTCCGCACGGTGCTGGCCGCGGCCAAAACGAGCGAAAAAGGCGCCTACGGCGACGGCAAGGTGTTCGTCAGCCCGCTGGAGGAGGCTTACACCATTTCCAGCGGCGCCAAGGGTCTGTAGGGGGGCTGAAGATGAAAGAGATTATCGCGGTCATCCGCATGAACAAAACCAATGCCATGAAACGGGCCCTGGTCGAGGCCGGGGTGGCCGGCTTCACCGCCGCCAAGGTGTTGGGCCGGGGCAAACTGGTCGAGGACCCGGCGGTGATCGCCGAGCGCAAGGCGAAGCTGCTGGCTTTAGCCGGCGACGAGGTGGAGCCGGCGGAGACTGAGCAGCTTGTCGACGGCTTCCTGGACGGCTCGCGGCTCTTCCCCCGGCGGCTGTTCACCGTCATGGCTCACGACGGGGATGTGCCCCGCATCGTGGACGCGATCATGAAAGCCAACCGCACTACCAATAAGGTGGGCGACGGCAAAATCTTTGTACTGCCCGTCCTCGACGCCGTCCGCGTGCGGACGGGCGAAGCCGGCGACGCCGCCCTGTAAGAGAAGGAGGTATGGAAAATGGCCATGACTCTGGAGCAAATCAGCGAGATGCTGGCTAAATACCCGGCGAAGGTGGAAAAGAACCGCAAGAAGCATATCGTTATCAAAGATGCGGCGGCCGGTAGGCAGGAGATAGAAGCAAATACCCGCACCATCCCCGGCATTATCACTAACCGCGGCTGCGCCTACGCCGGCTGCAAGGGCGTGGTGCTCGGCCCGCTCAAGGATATGGTCCACATCACCCACGGACCGATCGGCTGCGCCTTCTATACCTGGGGCGCCCGCCGCAACAAGGCGAGGTCTGAGGACCCCGGCGAGAATTTCATGAATTATTGTGTTTCAACCGACATGCAGGAGAGCGATATCGTTTTCGGAGGCGAGAAGAAGCTGGCCAGGGTTATCGACGAGGTCGCGGAAATTTTCAAACCCAAGGCGATCACTGTTTCGGCAACCTGTCCGGTGGGGCTGATCGGCGACGATATCAACGCCGTGGCCAAGGCGGCCGAGGAGCGGCTGGGTATCCCCATCCTGGCGTTCAGCTGCGAAGGCTACAAAGGGGTGAGCCAGTCGGCCGGCCATCATATCGCCAACAACGGCCTGATGGAAAGGGTGATCGGCGCCGGCGACAGTGAGGAGGCCCCTGGCAAGTATCCTATCAATATCCTCGGCGAGTACAACATCGGCGGCGACAGCTGGGAGATCGAGCGGATACTGGAGGAGGTAGGCTACACCGTCGTGTCGGTCATGACGGGCGACGGCTCGTACGCTGATCTCCAGAACGCCCATACCGCCGAACTTAATCTCGTGCAGTGCCACCGCTCGATCAACTATATCGCCGGCATGCTGGAGACAAAGTACGGCACGCCGTGGCTGAAGGTCAACTTCATCGGCGTCGCCGCCACCGCCGAGTCGCTGCGCAATATGGCCCGCTACTTCGACGACCCGGCACTTACCGCGCGGACGGAGGAGGTCATCGCCCGCGAGCTCGCCCGGGTGGAGCCGCAGCTGGAGCAATACCGCAAGCTGTGCGAGGGCAAGACGGCGTTCTGCTTTGTCGGCGGGTCGCGCGGCCACCACTACCAGGGCCTGTTCGCCGAGCTGGGCATAGACACGGTGCTGGCCGGCTACGAGTTCGCCCACCGCGACGACTACGAAGGGCGGGAGGTCATCCCGGAAATAAAGACAGACGCCGACTCGAAAAACATCCCCGATCTCCATGTTGCCGCCGACGAGCGCCGTTTCCGCCTCAAGATGTCGCCGGAGAGGCTGGCGGAACTGAAGCGGCAGATCCCCCTTAGCTATTATGCCGGCATGCACGCCGACATGGCGGACGGCACGATCATGGTCGACGATCTCAACCACTATGAGACGGAGGAGTTCATCAAACTCCTGAAGCCCGACATTTTCGCCTCCGGCATCAAAGATAAGTATGTCGTGCAGAAGATGGGCATCCCGGCCAAGCAGCTGCATTCCTACGATTACAGCGGTCCCTACGCCGGTTTTAACGGCGCCGTGAATTTCGCCCGCGACGTGAGCATGGGTTTCGTTTCCCCGACCTGGAACTTCATCGTTCCCCCCTGGAAGGATGAGCCGCTTTTGACCGGCTCGGTAACCGAGGAAGGAGTGGCCTGAAATGCTTGACGCAACCCCCAAGGAATTTAACGAACGAGCCAGCGGCGGCATGATAAATCCCGCCAAGACCTGCCAGCCCATCGGCGCCATGTATGCCGCCCTGGGGGTACACGGCTGCCTGCCTCACAGCCACGGTTCGCAGGGCTGCTGCTCGTTTCACCGCATGCACCTCACCCGCCATTTCCGCGACCCGGTGATGGCCTCGACCAGTTCTTTCACCGAGGGCGCATCGGTCTTCGGCGGCGGCGCCAACCTGAAGACGGCGATCAAGAACATTTTCCAGATCTACAACCCGGACATCATCGCCGTCCATACCACCTGTCTGACCGAGACGATCGGCGACGATATCCCCAGCATCATAAAGGAAGCCGATGTACCGGCGGGTAAAGTTGTTTTTCACGCCAACACCCCCAGCTATCAGGGTTCCCATATCACCGGCTTCTCTAACATGACCAAGGCGATGGTCGCTTACTTCGCCGAGGCCACCGCCGCGATCAAGAAGGAGCAGGTCAACCTTATCCCCGGCTTTGCCAATCCGGGAGATATGCGGGAGATCAAGCGCATCGCCCGGCTGATGGGCGCGCCCTTCATCATGTTTCCCGACACCAGCGGCGTAGTCGACACGCCGATGACCGGCGAGTTTGTGATGTTCCCCAAGGGCGGGACGACGCTGGCCGAACTGGGCGACAGCGGCAACAGCAAGCTGACCGTGGCTCTCGGCCGGTTCGCGTCCAGCGACGCCGCCGAGGCGCTGGCCAAAAAGTGCAAGGTGCCGGCCGTCACTCTCAAGACGCCGATCGGCATCAAGGCCACCGATGCCCTGGTGATGGCGCTGAGGCGGGCCTTCGTCCGCGAGGTGCCGTGGGAGCTGGAGGAGGAGCGCGGCCAGTTGGTCGATATTATGACAGATACCCATTTTCATTTCCACGGCAAGAAGGTGGCTATTTTCGGCGACCCCGATATCGTCACCGGCCTGACGGAATTCGCCGTCAGCCTTGGTATGGCGCCCGCGCATGTTCTGACCGGCACGCCGGGCGGCGCCATCGGCTCGGATGTCGGCAGCTTCGAGGAGGACATCGCCGCGATCATCGGCCAGGCCGGCCTCAAGGCCAACATCAAGGCGGGGGGCGATCTGTTCACCCTTCACCAGTTGATCAAGAACGAGCCGGTCGATCTTTTGATCGGCAACACTTACGGCAAGTATATCGCCAGAGCGGAAGACGTCCCCTTCGTCCGCGTGGGGTTCCCCATCCTCGACCGCAGCGTCCATTCCTACCTGCCGGTCGTCGGTTACCGGGGGGCGATGCGGCTGATCGAGATGATCGCTGGCGCGTTGCTTGACAGGCAGGACCGCGACGCGGCCGACGAGGACTTTGAATTGGTAATGTAATAACTACCGCACCAGCGGGGAAAAGGGAGTGAAAACCATGGCGCAGGCTTTAGCGATCGACGGGCGGCAGGACTTTATCACGACAAAGGGCCGGCAGATAAGCCGCCTCAAATGCGACGACGACAGCATCGCCGGCGCCGTCAGCCAACGGGCCTGCGTCTACTGCGGGGCCCGCGTCGTCCTCAACCCCATCACCGACGCCATCCATCTGGTGCATGGCCCGATCGGCTGCGCCAGTTATACCTGGGACATTCGCGGCAGCCTCACGAGCGGCGCCGACCTGTATCGCAACAGCTTTTCCACCGACCTCAAGGAGCGGGACATCATCTTCGGCGGCGAGAAGAAGCTGGCCGCAGCCATCGACGAGCTTGTCGCCAAATACGCCCCTAAACTTGTTTTCGTCTATTCCACCTGCATCGTCGGCGTGATCGGCGACGATCTGGGGGCGGTAGCCAAAGCGGCGGCGAGCCGCCACGGCATCGAGGTCATCCCCGTGCAATCGAGCGGCTTCGCCGGCAACAAGGCCGCCGGCTACCGGGCGGCCTGCGACGCGCTTTTCCGCCTCGTCGCGCCGGGAACGGCGGCGGAGGCTGCGGCCGTCGGCAAGGACAGGAGCATCAATTATCTCGGCGACTTCAATTTGGCCGGCGAGGCGTGGATTATCCGCGATTATCTGGCGCAGGTCGGGGTTGACGTGAACGTGGTCTTTACCGGCGACGCCAGCTACGGCGAGCTGAAGAGAGCCACCCGCGCCCGCCTGAACATCATGCAGTGCGCCGGCTCGATGGCCTATCTGGCCAGCCGGCTGGAGGAAACCTACGGCATCCCCTATATGCGGGTTTCCTTCCTGGGACTGGCCGACACCGCCGACTCGCTCCGCCGCATCGCCGCCGCTTTGGGCGGCGGGGACATGAGCCGGCGGGCCGAGGAACTTATCGCCCGCGAAACGGCTGTTGTGCAGCCGGTGATCGACAGCTACCGGGCCAAGCTGGCCGGCAAGAAGGCGGCGGTGTACGTAGGCGGCGGCTTCAAGGCCATCTCGCTCATCAAGCAATTCCGCGAGCTGGGTATCGAGGTGGTGATGGTGGGCACCCAGACCGGCCGCAAGGAAGAATACGAGACCATCGATTCCCTGGTGGCCGACGGCACCGTTATCCTCGACGACGCCAACCCGGCGGAGCTGGAGAAATTTATGACCGAAAAGGGAGCCGATCTGCTGGTGGGCGGGGTCAAGGAACGGCCGCTGGCCTACAAGCTGGGGCGGGCCTTCATAGACCACAACCATGATCGCAAGCACCCGCTGTCCGGCTTCGCCGGCGCCGTCAATTTCGCGGCCGAAGTGTACACAACCCTCTGCTCGCCGGTGTGGCGGCAGGTGAAGACGGGAGGCGATCTGAGTGGCTGAGCTGAAAGCGGCGAAAAGCGTCAGCGAAAACCCCTGCCATATGTGCATGCCAATCGGCGGCATTCTGCCTCTCAAGGGCGTGGAAGGGTCGATGGTGCTCATCCACGGCTCTCAGGGATGCAGCACCTATATGCGTCGCACGATCGCCGAGCATTTCAACGAGCCTGTCGATGTCGCCTCCTCGGCCCTCAATGAGAAGGGCACCGTCTATGGCGGCGGGGAGAACCTCAAACAGGCGCTCGACAACATCCGCAGGGTCTATAATCCGCGGCTGATCGGCGTTCTCACCACCTGTCTGGCGGAGACGATCGGCGAGGATATCGAGCGGCTGGCGGCCGAGTATCTGGCTGAGCGCGGCCTGACCGATCTGGTCGTCGTGCCGGTGAACACGCCCGGCTATGGCGGCAGCCAAGCCGACGGCTACTACCTGGCCCTGCGGCGGATCGTCGCCGCCCTGGCTGTGCCGACATCGCGGCACGACAAGATCAACATCATCGCCGCCAACGTCAGTCCGGCCGATCTTCGCGAAATCAAACGCCTGCTGGTGGCGATGGACATCGAGTACACTCTGCTGCCCGACTTCGCCGACACCCTCGACCGGCCGTATGCGGAGCATTATACCAGGATGGCGCCGGGGGGTACGCCGCTGGCCGACATTCGGGCCATGACGGGGGCGGCGGCGACCATCGAGCTGGGGATGACGGTGGCGCCGGCTATCTCCCCCGGCCAGCTGCTGGCCGACGAATACGGCGTCGCTCTCCATCGCCTGCCCATCCCCATCGGGGTAGCGGCAACCGACCTCTTTCTGAGGACACTGCGGGAAATAACCGGCCGGAAGGCGCCGGACGACCTGCTGGCCGAGCGGGGCCGCCTGCTGGACGCGATGATCGATTCCCATAAGCATAATTTCGCCGGCCGCAGCGCTATTTTCGGCGAGCCGGAAATGGTCTACGCCGTGACGCGGACCTGCCTGGAGAACGGCATCTGGCCGACGGTGGTGGCGGCCGGCGGGGCCGGTGACGCAGCGGTTTCTCTTTTCAAGGCCGCGCTGGCCGAGTCGCCTGAGCCGAGCTATTTTCTCAGCGAGACCGACTTCGCCGAAATACGTTTCCGCAGCGCCGCGGCCGGGGTCAACGTCGCTATTGGACCATCGGACGGCCGCTATCTGACCGAGAAGGAGGGCATCCCGCTCGTCAGGCTGGGTTTCCCCATTCTTGACCGCATGGGCGGTCAGCGCATTCTTTCGGTCGGCTACACCGGGACGGCGAACCTCCTCGACCGCATCACCAACACGCTGCTGGACGCGAAGCATCATTCCTACCGGAGCAAACTGTACGAAGAATTTTACAAAGGCCGCAGGCTGCATATGGCCCCGGCCCAAGCGAGGTGAGAAAAATGGACGCCGAGCGCCATCCATGCTATTCAGCCGACGCCCAGCACAAGTTCGCCCGCCTCCACCTGCCGGTGGCGCCGGCCTGCAATATCAGCTGCAACTACTGCAGCCGCAAGTACGACTGTGTCAACGAAAGCCGGCCGGGGGTGACGAGCGAGGTGCTGTCGCCGGCGGCGGCGGCCGCGAAATTCTCGCTGGTGAAGGAGAAAATCGCCAACCTGAGTGTCGTGGGCATCGCCGGGCCGGGCGACGCCTTGGCCAATTGGCCCCGGACGCGCGAAACGCTGGAGCTCGTCCGGGCAAAAGACCCTGAGATAATTTTTTGCCTGTCGACCAACGGGCTGATGCTGCCCGAGTACGCCCAAGAAATCATCGCTCTTGGCGCCCGCCACGTGACGGTGACGGTCAACTGTGTGGATCCGGATATCGGCGCCGCCATTTACCGCCAGGTAACCTACAAGGGGGAAACCTACAGCGGCCGGGCGGGCGCCGAACTGCTGATGGCCAAGCAGCTCGCCGGCATCGCCGCCCTGGTGGCGGGCGGGGTGCTGGTAAAAGTGAATATCGTCATGATCGGTGGCGTCAACGACCGGCATATCCCGGCGGTCGTCAAGACGGTCAAAGACCTCGGCGTTTTCGTAACCAACATTATGCCGATGATCTCCGCTCCGGGCAGCGCCTTCGAGTATCTGCCCCAGACGAGCATGAAGGAAGTGACGGCGATGCGGGATCTCTGCCAGCTCGATATCCGCCAGATGCGCCACTGCCGTCAGTGCCGGGCCGATGCCGTCGGCTTGCTCGCCGAGGACCGCTCGGCCTAGTTCGGCCGGGTCTGCCAACCGGCAGTCGCCCCGCTGTCCGCGCCCCGGCCTTATGAGCATCGAAGCCTGCTTCACCGTCGAGCACTGCCTGTAGCAGGCGGTGGCCGCGCTGCGGCCGGAAAAGTGCAGCTAAGGGGGGATAAATAATGAAAAAACCCGATTATCATATTTTCGTCTGCACCAGTTCGCGCATCGGCGGCGTCCAGAAGGGCTTCTGCCATGCAAAGGGCGGCGTGGATATCATGGCCAGCTTCCTGGAAGAGATCGAGGAGCGGGAACTGGGCGGCCAGGTTTTCGTCACCAATACCGGCTGCTTCGGCGTCTGCGAGAAAGGGCCGATCGTGGTAGTTCATCCCGGCAACGTGTGGTATGGCTCGGTCACCCCCGCCGATGCGGCGGAAATTCTCGACGAGCATATCGAAGGCGGCCGGGTTGTCGAGCGGCTGGCTATCTAAATACGGAAAGAAGGGACGATTATGGCGCGGGAGGTAGCGGTATTTATTGACGAGGACGGCCTGACGGGAATTTTCGGCGAGCCGGGGAAGGTGCGCGTCTACCGGCGTCGGCAAAAGATCTGGACGGCGGAACGGGAAACGGATTTCGCAATGACCGCCGAGGGGGGGCTGAAGGGCCTCCGGCAGCAGCTTGGCGGGCTGGTGGCTTTCCTCGGCGAGTGCCGCATATTTGTGGCCCGCTCGATTGCCGGCGTACCGTATTACGAGCTGGAGAAGGCCGGCTTCAACATCTGGGAGCAAGCGGGCGAGCCGCTGGCCTATCTCGAAGAGGTATGGGCCGGGGAGGAGCGGGACAGGACGGCGAAAGCCGCGCAGCCGGCTGCCGCAGCCGAGCCGCTGGGGCCGACCGAGAAAGCCCCCGGACATTACTTTGTCTCCCTGAAGGAGATCCAGGCCAGGAACGCCGGCATCACGACCAAGCATGTTTTGCAGCCGTTCCTCCGCCGGGGGCGCTTCACCCTCCTGGAGGTCGTTTGCGAGCACCTGCCGCCTTGGCTGGAGATGGATCTTGGCGCCGGGGTGTTTACCTGGACGAGCGAAAAAGTCGGCGAGCGAGAGACGAGAATTGTTATTCGGAACGATGGGGCCGGGGTGAGGGGCAATGGAGAGGTCTTCGCCGGGCAAGGCGGTATATGTTGTTGACACAACGCTGCGGGACGGCGAGCAGGCGGCGGGGGTCGTATTCGGCAGAGCCGAAAAGCTGGCCATTGCCCGGCTGCTCGATGCCGTCGGCGTAGACCAGATCGAGGCCGGCACACCGGCCATGGGCGGCGAGGAGGCCGAGGCGGTCGGCATGATCGCTGCGGCCGGGCTGAAAGCGAGCATCATGGCCTGGTGCCGGGCTACGGTCGACGATATTGCGGCAGCCGTCGCCTGCGGGGTGGACGCTGTCGAAATATCAAGCCCGGTTTCCGACCTCCATATCCGCGATAAGCTAAGGGTGTCGCAGGCGGTGGTGCTGGTGAATACTATCACGGCGGTGGCGTACGCCCGCAAGCACGGCTTGTATATCTCCGTCGGCATGGAGGACGCCTCGCGGGCCGACGGGGAGTTCCTGCTGGAGTACATCCGCGCGGTTACCGCGGCCGGCGCCCGGCGGGTGAGGTATTGCGACACGGTGGGCATCCTCGACCCTTTGACGATGGCGGCCCGGATCGAGCGTCTGCGACGGGAGACGGGGGTGGAGATCGAAGTCCATGCCCATAACGATTTCGGGATGGCTACCGCCAATACGCTCGCCGCCTACCGGGCCGGCGCCCGCTTTCTGGGGGTGACGGTCAACGGTCTTGGGGAACGGGCCGGCAACGCTGCTCTGGAGGAGGTGCTGATGTTCCTGCGCCACAGCGGCGCCGACGCGGGCTATAATCTGGCGGGGGTGCAGACGCTGTGCCAATATGTGGCGGATGCCTCGGGGCGGATAATTCCCGCCTGGAAGCCGGTTGTGGGCCAGGCGATATTCCACCACGAATCCGGCATCCACGCCGACGGGGTGTTAAAAAATCCTTCGCTGTATGAGCCTTACGATCCGGCCGATGTAGGTCTGGAACGACGGATAGTCATCGGCAAACATTCCGGCAGGGCGGCACTGCTGCATAAAAGCCGGGAGCTGGGGCTGCCGATGAACGAGGAGCTGCTGGCCTCGGCTGCGGCCGGAATAAAAAGAGGGGTACTTAAAGTCAAGCGGTCTCTTACCGATGACGAAATACGCGCTATTGTCGGCGCTGCTGCCGGAAACATGCCTGGGTGCGGTTAAGGGACGGGTGGTTGGGGCGCCGTTTCCGGGAGGCGAGAGCAGGCGTATAGCGCTTGCCTGCGAAAAAAAACAACTCCCTTGCCTGCAGGCAAGGGAGTTTGGGTTTCCTGTTTTCTAGTAGCGTTTGTTTTGGCTGAAGCAGTCGCGGCAGTAAACGGGACGGTCCTGGCTCGGACGGAAGGGAACCTGGGTTGCTACTCCGCAGGTGGCGCAGGTCGCGTCGAACATTTCCCGCGTCTGGTAGCTGCCGCCGCGGCCGCCGTTGTTCTGCTGCTTGCGGGCTGCCCGGCACTCGGGGCAGCGGCCCGGCTCGTTGGTGAAGCCTTTTTCGGCGAAGAAATCCTGCTCGGCGGCAGTGAAGACGAAGTCGGCGCCGCAGTCGCGGCAGGTCAGGTTTTTGTCTTGACTCATATTGGAATAGCCTCCTCAATTGTTTTACCCAAATAGTGGATGGAGAATACTCATCGGGCTTCCCGCATTGAGAAGGTCAAATGAAAACTCTTCGTGGCCTATTGTATGGGCTCTTACACTATACCGTTAAACAGGGCAGGGAGTCAAGTGCAATCTAGGTGCCTCTTTAATAATATTAGGCTATTTCCCGGTGTAATTTAACTGAAGGGACAACATTGCGAAATTTCATTTAATAGTGTAAAATATAGATAGGAAAATGCTAAAAAAAATTAGGTAATTTCCGCGAGGACGAGGGCTGCGCCGGCTCGCGGTACGGAGGTAGCGCCTGTGAGCGAGTCTGGAAACGAGATAAAGGTGTATCTGTGGGCCCGTGAGGATGTGGAGAAAATGCTGGCTGCCAAGTACGGGAAGAAGCTTACGGCGGTAAACCACGCTAAGCTGGCTAAGCAGAACGAGCGACAGGCGAACTGGCTGAAGCAGGTTAGGTAGGAATGCCCGTGCCGGCGGCCGCCCCAGTTAGGCGGCAGGAAGGGCGGCAATAATAAGCCTGAAGAGGTCGGAGAAGGAGCTGCGCGGTGATAAATCCTCCATTGGATCAATTGCTGAAAAAAGCTGACAGCAAGTATACCCTGGCGGTGTTCGCCGCAAAACGGGCCCGCGAGATTATCGGCGGAGAGGCCGCGCTGGTCTCAAGCAGCTCGAATAGGCCGGTGACAATCGCCCTGGAAGAGATCGCCCAGGGTAAACTTGTCTATCGGCGGACGAAGACCGGCATCAAGTAGGAATGGCTTGCCCGGCGGCAACCGGCGCCGGGATGGTTATGGAAATATCGGCAATACAAAACAGGGAAGCGGCGGGAAAAAACGGGGAATACTAATATAGCTGTCTGATCGCCGCCAATTACTATGCGCGGGAGGGGTTAAATGGACGATGCGAAGCACCTCCGGACACCGGAGGAACAGCCCGAGAATCGCGACGGAGATGTCGCCCCGGATGAAAAAACCAAGAAACTTGATGAACTGATCGAGAAGTTTAACCGGGACAACCCGGCGAAAAATCCCAAGAGGACATACCGGGGTGTTTATTAATTTCTGCGGACATATTCCCGGCAATACCGATGGAGCAGGTGCTGCGGACGGTTCTGCTGAGGGGGAAATGAACGCTGGCCGGGAAGGAGCTAGAGTCATGATAGGCAGAGATTTGATGAAAGTTTATACCCTTGCTCCTGAAGAAATCGAAGCGCTGCTATTGACGGATTTCGGCGGCAGACTACAACCGGTCGACGGGGCGAAGCTTTCGAAGCTAAAACAGCAGCAGGCCAACACGGCGGCTTATAAAGCGCGGTTTGCGAAACCCAAAATATAATTATGCCATGCAGTCTGGAAGGTCGGGATATCCGGCCTTTTTTGTTTGCGGTCCGTTTTCCGGCGGAGTACGAAGGGTCAGGATAGGCGGAGCGGCGGTTTTCGGCCAGGCGGCAGGGATGGAGACTTTTTTATTGAATAGAGGAGAATAAAGGGCATAACGGCGGAGGAGGTTTTCCGACGCCGGACTGTATGGCCGCAAAGGAGGCTTTACCGTGGCAGGCAGCCAAACGCCGCTGGTGAAATCGGCATCCCGTACCCTGGACATCATCGGCTATATTGCCAAAAGCGCCAAACCGCCGAATTTCACCGCCATCCTGCATCATCTCGACATCCCGAAGAGCTCGCTGTCGCTGCTGCTGCACGAGCTGGTCAACAGCGATTACCTGGACTACGATCCCGATACGCGGGTGTATTATCCCGGCCTGAAGCTTATCCAGATAAGCGCCGTCTGCATGAACAACACCAATATTTCCCGCGAGATCGCCCTGGGCATCAAGAAGCTGAGCGACGAGTTCGGCGAGACGACCCACGCCGGCATTCTCGACGGGCGGCACATCGTTTATATCGCGAAGCACCACGGATCGCGCGACGTTAGCGTGGTGGCTACGATCGGCTACCGTATCCCGGCCCACGCCACCGCCATCGGTAAGGTGCTGCTGTCGACGCTGCCCCCCGAGGAGCTGAAGGCCCGCGTAGGCGGTGTGCAACTGGAGCGCTACACCGATAACACGATCACCGATTTCACGGCTCTAGCCGCCGAACTGGGCAAGGTGGCCGCGCAGGGCTTTGCCGTGGACGACCAGGAGATTATCCCCGGCGGCATTTGCGTGGCTGCGCCGATTATCGACAAGTCGAACAAAACGGTGGCGGCGCTGAGTGTGACGATGGCGGCCGGGCGGGCGTGGGACGGCGATACGATGCCGGCGGTGGTCGAGAAGGTCCGCGCGATGGCCGGGCATGTTTCGATGCGGCTGGGGAAGTTTTAAGGCCGCGCCGGCTGCCGGTACGGGCGGGTGACCGGGGAGGACGCGAAAAATTAGATAAATTTCTTGGCGGGCAGGCAGGAAAAGCATTACAGAGGCAAGAATACTGTCGCCATAAAGAACAGTTTTATTTTGTTCATATTAATGAACAGAGTTCGTCATATCGAACAACATGAGAATCCTGTAGTTCCCCTGCCTAAGTTGCGCGGCGGCAGAGGGAAAGGTAACTGGGTGTTTATGTGTTTATAATGATGAACGAAGTTCATGGATATGAACAAATTTAAGGACAGTCGCGCGGTCGGGCAGGAGCTTTGAACCGCCGCGGCCGCGGCTTTACGGCCGGGCGGACGCGACACTGTTCTGAGCTTGAAATGGGAGGAAAGCTGATGCAAAAAGAGTTTATGCTGGGCAACGAGGCCATCGCCCGCGCAGCGGCGGAGTCGGGGGTCAAAGTCGTCGCCGGCTATCCGGGGACGCCGGCTACCGAGATCGTCGATCTGTGCGGCGGGTATCCCGGAGTGTACGCCGAGTGGTCGACTAACGAGAAACACGCCTTCGAGGTGGCGACCGCCGCGTCGCTGACCAACCAGCGGTCGATGGCGGTTATGAAGCACAACGGCACCAATGCGGCGACGGATTTTTTGATGCACGTGAATTTCACCGGCATCCGCGCGGGGATGGTGCTGATCACCGCCGACGATCCGGGCGGTCTGTCGTCGCAGTGCGAGGAGGATACGCGGATACTTGTCCATAACTATGCCCATCTGCCGATGTTCGATCCGTCGAGCGTGCAGGAGGCGTATGCCATGACCAAGGCGGCGTTCGAGCTGTCGGAGAAGACTGAGCTGGTTTTCGCCCTTCGCCCGGTGATGCGCATCAACCACGCCGGCGGCATGGTGGAGTACGGCGCGGCGGCGCCCCAGAGCCGCCCGGCCGAGTTCGTGATCGACCGCAAGCGGTTCGTGATGTCGGCGGTGGTGGAGAAGGAATCGGGCGGCGAGCTGCGGCCGAAGATGCGGCACCGCTGGCTGAACGCCAAACAGGACGAGCTGAGGGCGCTGATGGAGGCTTCGCCGTTTAACCGGGCCGAGAAGGCGCCGGGCGAAGTCGGCTTCATCGGCTGCGGCATCGGCTACGCCTTTCTCAAGGAGGCGGAGCGCATCCACGGCGCCAAGCTGCCTATCCTCAAGCTGTCGACCCTGCCGCTGCCGGAGGGCAAGGTGCTCGATTTTGTGAGCGGCCTGAAGAAGGTCGTGGTGTTCGAAGAGGTCGAGCCGGTGGTCGAGAAGCTGATAAAAGAGTTGTGTTTCGAGCATAAGGTCGTGCTTGAGGTGCTGGGCCGCAGCGGCTATCTGCCCAAGGAGGGGGAGCTGTCGACCAATCTGGTGCTGACGGCGGTGGAGGCCGCGCTGGCCGGCAAACCGTATCCCGCCACGGTACAGGGCCAGTATGTTTCGGCACGCACGCGGACGCAGTGTTCCGGCTGCAGCCACCGCGGGCTGCTGGTCGCCCTGAAGGAGGTCGTGCGCAAGAACGGCGGCGTGGTTACCGGCGATATCGGCTGCCACGACGCGGGTACGTTCGAGCCGATGAATCTGCAGGCGACCATTTACTGCATGGGGTCGTCGATACCGATGGCTTACGGTATCAAGAAGGCCGGCTTCGACAAGCCGGTGTACGCGCTTATCGGCGATTCGACCTTTTTCCATAACGGCCTCACCGGACTGGCGAGCGCCATTTATAACGGCGGCGATATCACGGTGGTGATCGCCTACAATTCGACGACGGCGATGACCGGTTTCCAGCCCCACCCCGGCAGCGCCAACAATCTCAACCAGCCGGTGACGCCGATTGATCCCGGCGCGGTGGCGGCGGCGATGGGCGCGAAGGTGTTCCGCTGCAATCCCTATAATGTTGAGGAGACGGCCAGGGTGATCGGCGAGGCGACTGCGGAGACGGGCGTCAAGGTGGTTATCGCCGAGGCGCTGTGCTATCTGAAGTTCGGCCGCGAGGGCAAGATTTCGTTTACGCCGCGGCAGGTGGCGGTGGATGAGGCGGTGTGCAACGGCTGCGGCTTATGCGTGCGGACGTTCGGCTGCCCGGCCATCAGCCTGGCCGACAATAAGGCGGCGATCGAACCCAGCGGCTGTAACGGCTGCGGGGTGTGCGTATCGGTATGCAAGAGGGGGGCCATAAAATGAAGTTCGATTTAGTGATCGCCGGCGTCGGCGGCCAGGGGAACATCCTTGCTTCCCAAGTCGTCGCCAAGTGCGCGATGGATGCCGGCTATAATGTGGTGAATACGGAGACGAAGGGCGCTGCCCAGCGGGGCGGTTCGGTGCTGTCCCATGTGCGGATCGCCGACGGGGAGATTTTTTCGCCGCTGGTGCCGGCGGGCCAGGCGGATGTGCTGCTCGGCTTCGAGCCGCTGGAGGCGCTGCGCTATATCGGCCTGTTGAGCAAGAAGGGCACGTTCATCATCAACACGGCGCCGGTGCCGACCATCCTCGCCAATATGAAGGTGGACGAATACCCGAGCACCGAGCAGATCGTGGCGATTATCAAGGATAAGGGGCTTGCCGGCCATTTCCTGAATGCGACCAGGGCGGCCAAGGAGCTTGGCAACGTGCTGCTGACCAATGTGGTGATGCTGGGGGCGTTAACGGCGGTGAGCAACGTGCTGTCGCCCGACGTTATCCTGAAGAAGCTGCTGACGATGGTGGACGAGAAGTTTCACGCCGACGACAGCCGCGCGTTCGCGGTCGGCCGCGGCCTGATAGGCAAGGAGGGCTGATAATGGCGCTCATGACAGCGGCGCAGTATGAGGAAAGCCTGCGCAAGATGAAGTTCAACCTGTATCTGCTGGGGGAGAAGGTCGCCAGTCCGGTCGACCACCCCATTATCCGTCCGTCGCTGAATGCGGTGAAGATGACGTATTCCCTGGCGCACGACCCGGCCCACGAGGAGCTGATGACGGCGACGTCCAGCCTGACGGGGCGGAAGATCAACCGTTTCGCCCACCTGCACCAGAGCGCCGACGACCTGGTGAAGAAGGTGAAGATGCAACGGCTGCTGGGCCAGAAGACGGCGTCGTGCTTCCAGCGCTGTGTGGGCATGGACGCGATCAACGCCGTCGAGAGCGTGACGTTCGAGATGGACCGGGAACTGGGGACGGATTATCACGCTCGGTTCATCGATTTTGTCACCATGGTGCAGGACGGCGATCTGACGGTCGACGGGGCGATGACCGACCCCAAGGGCGACCGCAGCCTCCCGCCCCACAAGCAGGCCGACCCCGACCTTTTCCTCCGCGTGGTCGAGAAGCGGGCCGACGGTATTGTGGTGCGCGGGGCGAAGTGCCACCAGACGGGGGCGCTCAACTCGCACTGGATTCTGGTGATGCCGACGATCAGCATGGGTGAGGAGGACGCGGCTTATGCCGTGTGCTTCGCGGCGCCCGCCGACGCGGCCGGCATAACGTATATCTACGGTCGCCAGTCGTGCGATACCCGCAAGCTGGAGGGCGGGGAGATCGATACCGGCAACAGCACGTTCGGCGGGCACGAGTCGCTGGTGATTTTCGAGGATGTGTTCGTGCCGTGGAAGGATGTATTCATGTGCGGCGAGTACCGCTTCAGCGGTGCGCTTGTCGAGCGCTTCGCCGGGTACCACCGCCAGAGCTACGGCGGCTGCAAGGTGGGCGTGGGCGACGTGCTGATCGGCGCCGCCGCGCTGGCCGCCGAGTACAACGGCGCCGCGAAGGCGTCGCATGTCAAGGATAAGCTGATCGAGATGGTTCACCTCAACGAGACGCTGTACGCCTGCGGCATCGCCTGCTCGGCCGCCGGGGCGCGGACGGCCTCGGGGACGTACCTGATCGATATGCTGCTGGCCAATGTCTGTAAGCAGAATGTGACCCGCTTCCCGTACGAGATCGCCCGCCTGGCCGAGGATATCGCCGGCGGCCTGTTCGTGACCATGCCGTCGGAGCAGGATTTCCGCCACCCGGAGATCGGGCCGAAGCTTGAGAAGTACCTGGGCGGCACGGCGGGCGTGCCGACCGAGCACCGCCTGCGGATACTCAGGCTGGTGGAGAATCTGACGCTGGGAACGGCGGCGGTCGGCTACCGCACCGAGTCGATGCACGGCGCCGGCTCGCCCCAGGCGCAGCGGATCATGATCGCCCGCCAGGGCAACCTTGAGGCCAAAAAGGAATTGGCGAAGAAGATCGCCGGGATAGCCGGCAAAGATACTGTCTCCTAATAAGTACGAGCGAAAATGAAGTGGAGGAAGAAAAATGCGCTTTGAGCTGACCGAAGACCAATTGATGATGCAGAAGATGGTCCGCGAATTCGCCGAGAAGCAGATCGCTCCGGGAGCAGCCGAGCGGGACGAGAACGAGCGGCCTGACCGCGCGCTCCTCGACGCGATCGGCGAGCTTGGCCTCAACGGCATCTGTTTTCCCGAGAAGTACGGCGGCGCCGACGGCGACTATCTGAGCTATGTGCTGGCCGCCGAGGAGATCTGCAAGGCCGACGCCGGCATCGGCGTGTCTTACATGGCTACGGTGTCGCTGTGCGCCTGGCCGATTTTCGCCTATGGCTCGGAAGAGCAGAAGCAGAAATACCTCGTGCCGCTGGTGGAGGGTAAAAAGGTGGGCGCTTTCGCTCTCACCGAGCCGAACGCCGGCACCGACGCCGCTTCCCAGCAGACGGTGGCTGTCGACAAGGGCGATCACTACCTGTTGAACGGCAGTAAGATTTTTATCACCAACGGCGGCGAGGCCGAGACCAACGTTGTTTTTGCCATGACCGACAAGACGAAGGGCGTCAAGGGCATCAGCGCCTTTATCCTGGAGAAGGGCATGCCCGGCTTCACCTTCGGCAAGAAGGAGCACAAGATGGGCATCCGCTCTTCGCAGACCCAGGAGCTGATTTTCCAGGATGTGAAGGTGCCGAAGGAAAACATGCTCGGCAAGGAGGGCGAAGGGTTCAAGATCGCTATGTCGACCCTCGACGGCGGCCGCATCGGCATCGCCACCCAGGGGCTGGGCATCGCCCAGTCGGCTCTCGACCAGGCAATCAAATACTCGAAGGAGCGGGTGCAGTTCGGCAAGCCGATTTCCGCCAACCAGGCCATCGCCTTTATGCTGGCCGACATGGCTGTCAAGGTCGACTGCGCCAGGCTGCTGACTTACCGGGCCGCCTACAACAAGGAGAACGGCCTGCCGTATTCCAAGGAAGCGGCGATGGCGAAGCTGTACGCGTCCGATATCGCTATGGAGGTGTCCACCGACGCCGTGCAGGTCTTCGGCGGCTACGGCTACAGCCGCGAGTACCCGGTCGAGCGCCTGATGCGCGACGCCAAGATCGCCCAGATCTACGAGGGCACCAACCAGGTGCAGAAGATGGTCATTTCGGGAGCCATTCTCCGCTAACGGAAAGAGAGGAGATTACGATATGGTGCAGGATATCCCGTTCGCCGCTGTCAAGGTCGGCGACAAGGCCAGCATGACCAAGACGGTGAGCGAGTTCGACGTCTATACCTTCGCCGGCGTGACCGGCGACTTCAACCCGGTGCATATCAACAGCGAATATGCCAAGCAGACGATGTTCAAGGAGCGGATCGCCCACGGCATGCTGTCGGCGGGATTCATCTCGGCCGTCCTCGGCACCGCCCTGCCGGGGGCCAACACCATCTACATGGGCCAGGAGCTCTCTTTCCGCGCCCCGGTGAAGATCGGCGACACGGTGACGGCTACGGTAGAGTGCATCGAGAAGATCGAGGCCAAGAACCGGCTGATTTTCCGGACGACGGTGACCAACCAGGACGGCGTGCTGGTGGTCGACGGCAAGGCGACGATGCTTAAAAAGTAAAAGGGTTGTTTTCCTGCGCCGGCCGGGGGCAAAGCCCGGCCGGCGCGGGGGAACGCATTCCCGCCGGTGTCTGACTATTCCGCATTTTCCGTTGACAGTTGTGGCAGATGGTGATAATGTTAGTATAAGTAAACGATTACAAAAGAGGTTTAGTGTGGAAAAGGTCACGATCAAGGATGTCGCCAAGCACGCGGGAGTATCGGTCGCCACCGTTTCTCGGGTCATCAACAGCAACTACTATGTAAGCCCGGAGGTCACCAGGAGCGTGCAGCAATCGATCGGCGAGCTGCAGTATGTGCCCAACCTCATTGCGAGGAGCCTGAAGAAGGACGCCACCTTTTCGCTGGGCTTCCTGGTTTCCGACATTACCAATAACTATTTCATCGAGATGGCCAAGGCGGTCGAGGATATTGTCAACAAAGAGGGCTACAGCCTGATAGTCTGCAGCACGGAGAACAGGAAGAAGCGCGAGCTGGCCTATCTCGAGCTGCTGACAAGCAAGAAGATCGACGGGCTGATCCTCAACACCACGGGCGAGAACGACGACTATGTGGTCGGGCTGAGCAAGAAGATTCCGGTGGTGGCGGTCAACCGCAAAATCCGCGACGTCTGCTTCCGCGGCGACCTTGTGGACAGCAACAGCGTCCAGGGGGCGTATGAGCTTACCACCCATCTGCTGGATCTCGGGCACCGCAAGATTTTCGTCCTCAACGGTGCACTGAACGTGAGCACCGGCCGGGGGAGGTTCACGGGTTTCCAGAAGGCGATGCACGAGGTCGGGATAGATGTCGGCGAGGGTTATCCTTACAGGTATGACGGCGACTTCACGCTGGAAGCCGGTTATCAGGGAGCGGCCGCCTGGGCGCGGATGAGCGACCGGCCGACGGCGATGATCGTAATGAACAACATGATGACCGTCGGGGCGCTGAAGTATGTGATGAACAACGGCGTGAGCGTGCCGGAGGAGCTGTCGATCGTGGCCTACGAAAGAATCGAGAACATCGAGCTGTTTTCGGTGCGGCCGACGATCGCCGCTTCGGACCCGTCGCTGATGGGCGGCAAGGTGGCCGAGCTTATGCTGGAGCGAATCCAGAACAACGGTCTCAATAATCGCGAGGTTGTTTTCCAGCCGCGACTGATTGTCGGCAACGGCGAGCGACGGATTTAATTTTTGCCCAAGTAAACGTTTACCTAAATGATTATCTCTGTTTTAGTCAAATTACCGGGTGTTGATGAAAGTCTGCGGGCCGGAAACGGCCCGGAGGCGGAAAATAGATGGAAGGAATGGTGGTATTTATGTTCGACGTGAAAGGAAAAACGGCGATCGTCACCGGCGGCGGCACGGGTATCGGCCGCGCCGTGTCGCTGATGCTGGCCGAGAGGGGGGCCAACGTTGTCGTCAACTACTCGCGCTCCGAGAGCGACGCGATCGCAACGCTGGCGGAGGTGAAAAAACTCGGCGCCGACGGGATGATCTGCAAGGCGGACGTATCCAAGGACGCCGACGCGCGCCGGATGTTCGCGGAGACGATGGCGAAGTTCGGCCGGGTGGATGTGGTCGTAAACAATGCCGGCACGACCGACCATGTGGCTATGGACGACCTGGAAGGAATGAAGGAAGAGTACTGGGACAATGCCTGGAATACGAACGTGAAAGGCCATTTTTTCCTCATCCGGGCGTGCGCCGAGGAGCTGAAGAAGAATAAGGGCTGCGTGGTGAACGTGTGCTCGATTTCCGGCATCACCGGCCGCGGCAGCTCGATGGCTTACTGTGCCTCGAAAGCGGCGGCGATCAGCGTGACCAAGTCGTTCGCTCTCGTGCTCGCCCCCGATGTGCGGGTGAACGCTGTGCTGCCAGGCGTGGTCATGACCCGCTGGGTGGGGGATAAACCTGAATTTGCCAGGAAGCTGTCGGCGGGGACGCCGCTGGGACGGCCGGCCGAAGCCGAGGATGTCGGCGAGGCGGTGGTCAGCCTGATAACGGGCGCCAGCTTTATTACCGGCCAGGCGGTGATCGTCGACGGCGGCTATACGATCATCAACGGCAATAATATTCGTTAGGGTTCCATGCTCCAAAAAATATATGGGAGGGAATGTAAAGTGGTGTTTTCCAAGAAGTATCGGTGGGTCCTGGGGTTACTCGCGGTGGCGCTGAGTGTCATGCTGGTGGCCGGCTGCGGCGGCGGCGGCAAGAGCGCGGACACGGCCAAGAAGGCAATCGATTACCCGAAGAAGCCGATCGAGATCATCGTGCCCTATTCCGCCGGCGGCGGCCAAGATGTCATGTCCCGGATAACGGCCAAGTATCTTGAAAAGTACCTGCCCAACAACACCAAGGTTGTCGTCACCAACGTGCCCGCCGGCGGCGGCGTCCAGGGCGCGACCACCATCGCCAATATGAAGCCGGACGGCTATCAGGTAGGCGCACTGGTGCCGTTCCAATTCACCGACCAGTTCATCATGAAGGGCATCACCTACAACGAGAAGAGCTTCGTGCCGGTGGCGCTGCTGTCTGACGACGCCAACTTCATCGTCGTCCGCAAGGACCTCGGCGTCAAGAACATGAAGGAGTTTATCGACCTGGCCAAGAGCAAGCCCGAGCAGATCACCATGGGTATGGGCGGCAACTGGAACGTCCACGACTTCCTCCGCCTCAAGGTCGAGAAGGCGACCGGCGCGAAGTTCAAGCGGATGCCGTTCAACGGCGGCGCCCCGGCGTTGGCCGCGGTGGCCGGCGGCAACTGCGACAGCGCCAGCCAGTCGATCTCCGAAGCGCTGGCCGCAATGGAAGCCGGCCATGTGGTTGCCATCGCCGTGACGAGCGCCGAGCGCTCGCCGCTGGCGCCCAATGTGCCGACTCTCAAGGAGCAAGGCATCGACGTCGTCCACGCCCAGTGGCGCGGCATCGTGGTGACCCCCGGCACGCCGGAGGAAGTCATTAAAATCCTGAGCGACGCGCTGAAGAAGGTCTACGACGACAAGGGCTGGCAGGAAGAAGCCAAGAAGGCCGGTCTGGCGCCGAAGTTCATGGATTACAAACAGTTCGGCGAGTTCTACAAGAAGGACTTCGAAGTTTACAAGAGCCTCATCAACGAACTGGGGATCAAGCCTCAATAACGTCGAGCCGTTCTGTCACCGGGGCGGGTTCCGGCTCTGGCCGGAACCCGCCTGAGAGGTGCGGCGGCGCAGGTTGCTTCGGGAGGAGGTTATTGCCATTAACGCGTTACTGCGAGTCATTCCGGCTGATGCCCTCATCGCAATCGTTCTGCTTATCGGCGAGATCAAGCTGTGGGTAGATGCGGCGGGCACGCCCGAGAAAGCCCAGTTTTACCCCCGCATCCTGCTGGGCTGCGCGATGGTGCTGACACTGACGCTGCTTGTGCAGGCGTTTATAAAGGCCAAACGGCGAAGCGACAGGCCGCCGTTCGTGATGAACAGGCAGGTTGCGGTTATGATCGCCATTATTTTCGCGCATATAGTGAGTATTTATTTTCTCGGATATCTGCTTGCGACAATCATTTTCGGCATCGTCGCCATGGCGTACCTGGGGATGAGGGATAAAAAGATTCTTTTCACCGTCCCGGTGATCGTCGCCCTGGCTCTGTATATTCTGTTCACAGACCTGTTATTCGTGTCGCTGCCCACAGGTATGCTGCTCGAATTCCTGGACCTGTAGGGGGAGAAACAGATGTGGGAAAGTGTTCTGGTTGGTTTCACTAACTTTTTCGAGCCGATGAATGTGGCCGTCGCCATAGCCGGTACGGCGATCGGCATCCTGTTCGGCTCTCTCCCCGGTTTCACGGCCACGATGGGTGTGGCGGTGTTTGTGCCTGTCTCGTATTTCCTGACGCCGCAGGCGGCGCTGCTGCTCCTTAGCGGCATTTATTGCGGCGCGATCTACGGCGGGTCGGTGTCGGCCGTGCTGCTGGGCATCCCGGGAACGCCGGCGTCGATGCCGACGACCTTTGACGGCTTCTATCTGACCAAACAGGGTCAGGCAGGAAAGGCGCTGCATCTGTCGACCTTCGGGTCGGCAATGGGCGGTTTTCTGAGTTCGATCGCCCTGCTGCTGGGCGCGCCGGTGCTGGCGATCTTCGCCCTGAAGGTGGGCCCGCCGGAGACGATGATGCTGGCTTTCTTCGGCCTGAGCGTTGTGTGCATGCTGACGGCGGAAAATATGGTCAAGGGCGTGCTGGTGGGTTTCCTGAGCCTGATACTGGCAACAGTCGGCCAGGATCCGGTGGAGGGTTTTCCGCGCTTTACTTACGGCCTGCACGAGATGATCGGCGGTGTGCCGCTGGTGCCGGTGCTGATCGGCATATTCTCGCTGCCGGAGATTTTCCTGATGATCGAAGGGGGGGCGAAGAATACCGTCTGCCCGTCGGTCGGTCCGATGGCGATCAAGGTAAGCGAGCTCGCCAAACACTGGTGGCTGACGCTGAAGTCGGCGGTCATCGGCATTATTATCGGCATCATCCCGGCGGCCGGGCCGGATATCGGCTCGTTCCTGTGCTATAACGAGGCGAAACGCTCGTCCAAAGAGCCGGAGAAGTTCGGCAAGGGTTCGTGGGAAGGCATCATTGCCTCGGAGGCGGGCAACAACGGCGTCACCGGCGGCTCGCTCATCCCGCTGCTGACGCTGAGCATTCCGGGGAGCGCCCCGGCGGCGATTTTCCTCGGCGCCCTCTATATCCACGGGCTTCGCCCCGGTCCCAACCTGTTCACCAAGCATGCCGACATCACCTATACGATGCTGGTCGGCTTTATGGTCATCCAGATACTGCTGTATTTCATCGGTCTGGCGTTCTGCAAGGGGGCCTGCTCGGTGGTCAAGACGCCGCGGAGCGCACTGGCGCCGATGGTGGTCGTGCTGACGGTCATCGGGTCGTACGCCTGCGATACGACGATGTTCGACGTGTGGGTGATGTTCATATCAGGCCTTATCGGCTATGTGATGGTCAAGAACGATCTGCCCCTGTCGCCGATCGCTCTGGGGCTCATCCTGGGACCGATGCTGGAGCAGGCGCTGCAGCAGTCGCTGATCATGTTCCACGGCAATATCCTGCTTGTCTTCACGCGACCGATCGCGGTGCTGTTCTTCCTGTTCGGGGTCGTGTCGCTGTCCTGGCCGTTTATTAACAAGTGGCGGCAGTCGCGCAAGGTTGCAGATTAATGGGAAGACGAGCTATATAAAGGGATGAGTATTATGGGACAACGTAAGTTGGTATGCGGGGGGCTGCTGATCGCCGAAGCCGGCAGCCCGCCGCTCAAGAACGGCGCGGTGCTGACCGGGGACGGCCTGATCGCCGCCGTCGGTACGAAGGCAGAGCTGCTGGCCGTGGCCGGCGACGCCCAAATCGTCGATTGTGGGGACGACGTCCTTATCCCCGGCCTGGTGGACTGCCACAATCACTTGTCGCTCGACGTCACCCTGGACAATTACCTGTTCAGGATGAACGACAGCGAGGGCGAGCTTACGCTGCGGGCGGTGAAGACGCTGGCGGACGACCTCCGCTCGGGGGTGACGACGTCGCGCTGCATGGGCGACCGCCATTTTATCGATGTGGCCTGCCGCAAGGCGATTGAGGAGGGCCGGTTGGCCGGTCCCCGGCTGGTGGTAGCAACGCGGGGCATTCGGGCCAGCCACGGGCACGGGTTTGTCGGCCTGCCGTTCGACGGTGTGGAGGCGTGGCGGTGCGCGGTGCGGGAAAACCTCAAGAACGGCGCCGATCTGATCAAGTTTTACGCTACCGGGACGGTGCGGAGCGGCGAGCGCATTGCCTGCTTCCCGTCGCGGGAGGAAGTGATGACGCTGGCCGAGGAGGCCCGCCGCGCCGGGGTAAGGACGGCGGTGCACTGCATCGGCGGGCCGGGATTCGCGCTCTGCCTTGAGGCGGGCATCGATTCGATCGAGCACGGGTATTATCTCACCGACGGCGAGATCGCCCTGCTCGAGCAGGCGCAGTCCTGGCTTGTGCTGACGCCGGGCGAATTCCTCGCCGACAAGCCGACGCTCGACGCTCAGCGGCGGGAGGCTTTCCGCCGCGGCCGCGAAGAGGTGAGGGAACGGCTGGCCGCCATTGTGGCGAGCGGCGTGAAATACGCCGTAGGCACCGACGGGGCGCACGGGCAATTGGCCCATGAACTTGAATATATCGTCGCCGCCGGGGCAAAACCGGCGGAGGCGCTGAGAGCCGCCACCCTGCACGGAGCGATGGTCTGCGGGCTGGAGCAGCGCGTGGGCAGTCTGGCTCAGGGCAAGGCCGCCGATATCGTGGCGGTGGCCGGCAATCCGCTGGAGGATATCCGGGCGGTAGCGCGGGTCAGGATGGTAATGAAGGCAGGCGTGATCGCCTGCGGCGGCCCGGCCTGACGGACAGCCGGCAGGATGGGGCCGCAGGAGGAAAACCGATGACGGACAGAAATTTCACGGCGTGCTGCGGGCTGTACTGCAAGGACTGCATCCCGGCCAACAGGGCGCTGTACGAGACGGTGGGCAAACTGGAACGCTTGCTGACAGACCTGAATTTCGCTAAGTATGCTGCATACAAGGCCGGCGGCAACGCCGCTTTCGCAGGCTATCCGACGTTCGCCGCCGTGCTGCAGGCGATAAAAGGGCTGGAATGCCGCAAACTGTGCGGCGATGGAGGCGGCAAACCGGGCTGCGCGGTGCGGAAGTGCGCCATGGAGAAGAACTACGCCGGCTGCTGGGAGTGCGGTGCGTTCCGGGAATGCGGGCTGCTGGCGCCATTGAAGGCCAACCATGAGGATTTGGCGCATAACCTGGCGATGATCGGCGAGCACGGCGCTGACGATTGGGCGCCGAAGCGGGGCCGGCATTATCGCTGGGACGAGGCGCCGCGGAAGTCGTAGAAGTGACGCGAGTCGATAGATTTGCGTCAGTGAGGAGGAAAGAGCTGTGAAAATTGATCAGGAAAAGTGTGTCGGCTGCGGCAGTTGTCTTCCCTATTGCCCGGCTAATGCGATCAAAATGGCGGAGGCGACCGCGTGCATCGAGCTCGACGAGTGCGTCGAGTGCGGAGTATGCCGCCGGGTCGCCGTCTGTCCGGTGGACGCCATCGAGCAGCAGCCGCTGGAGTGGCCGCGGGCAGTGCGGGCCATCTACAGCGATCCGCTGAATATTCATAAGGAGACCGGCCTTGCCGGCCGCGGCACGGAGGAGATCAAGACAAACGATGTCACCGGGCGGTTCAAGCGCGGGTTTGTGGGCATTGCCCTGGAGATCGGCCGGCCCGGTATCGGGGCGCGGCTCAGGGAGCTGGAGAAGTTGTCGATGGCGCTGGCCCGCTACGGAGTCGAATTCGAGCCGAAGAACCCGTTGACCAACCTGATAAACCCCGTCACCGGCGAGCTGCCGCCGGAGATCCGCGATGAGAAGGTGCTGTCGGCGATCATCGAGTTTGCCGTGCCGGAGAGTGAACTGCTGGCGGTGCTGGAGGTTGTCCGCAAGACGGGCGCGACGCTGGAGACGGTGTTCAGCGTGGACGTCGCCTGCCGCGCCGGGCTTGAGGTCCGCTGGCCGATGCTGGCGACGCTCCGTGAGGCGAAGACATATTTCCGCCCGAACGCGAAGATTAACGTGGGGCTTGGCCGGCCCCTGGTGGAATAGGAGGACAATCATGACACATACATTACACCGCCAAGGCAGCCTTGAGTCGCTGGGACAGGATTTTGTCGTCTTCGCGATGCCTTCAAGCGGTCTGACGTCGGCTGGCAGCAAACCCAAACTGGATAAGGTGTTCGAGATCCTCGCCCGCCATAACCCGGTAAATATCGGCGATTCGAAGGGCGGCAGCCGGTTTTCGCTGGGCGGCGCGGACAAGGTGAAGGAGATAATTGTCGAGAACGAGCTGGTCCACGGCGTATTCCGCAGCCGCGAGCAGTTGATAGCAGTGCTGAAGGATCTGAAGGAGGCCGATCTCGGGCTGTGCGTGACCGTGTCCGGGCTGATGCACAATGTGGAGGAATGCTGCGATCAGGTGGGCCTGACACCGCACACGATCGTCAACTCTCTCGGGATATGGGGCAAGACCGAGCTGCTGCCTGACAAGAAGGTCCAGGAAGTGGCGACGATGTGCGGGCACGGCCTGGTGTCGTTCAACCTGATCCTCGCGCTGGCCGGTCAGGTGAAGAGGAAGGAGCTGAGTCCGGAAAAGGCGGGCGAGCTGCTGGCCAAGCCGTGTATCTGCGGGGTGTTCAACCCGGTGCGCGCCGCCGAGCTTATCCAGGAATTCGCCGATTGACCGGCCGCGAAGCTAATAACGCTTAAAATAATAGATCCCCTACCTACCCCCTCCTAGACAGAGACGCCCCGCGGCCGATGCCGCGGGGCGTCTCTGTCTAGGAGGGGTAATCGCCGGCCGGGGCGAATTTTATACGCCATACCGGCAGGAAATAGGCGCCGGCGGCGTATATTATTATGTAGGAATAAGGGCTGCCCGGGCGAGAGGAGAGAATGACATGAAGGTTGCGCTGCTGCAGATGGATATTGCGCTCGGCGATGTGGCCGCCAACCGCCGCAAGGCGGAGGCGATGCTCGCTGCGGGGCTGGCGCGCGGCGCGAGGCTGTTCGTATTGCCGGAGATGTGGACGACAGGCTACAAGCTGGCGGAGATAGACAGACTGGCCGAGCCGGCCGACGGCCCGACGATGGCGATGCTGACGGCGTTCGCCCGCGGGCACGGGGTGGAGATCATCAGCGGGTCGATCGCCGAGGCGCGGGACGGGCGGGTCTACAATACCTGCTATGCCATCGGCGCCGACGGCGAGGTGATCGCAAAGTACAGCAAGATCCACCTCATCGGCCTGATGGCGGAGGACCGCTACCTCGCTCCCGGCGACAGCAGGGTGGCTTTTGAGCTGAGCTTCGGCCCCGCCGGGATGATTATCTGCTATGACCTGCGGTTTACCGAATTGCCGCGGGCCATGGCGCTGGAAGGGTGCCGGACGCTGTTCGTCCCCGCCGAGTGGCCTGCGTCGCGGGGCGCGCACTGGCGAGCGCTCAATATCGCCCGGGCGATCGAGAATCAAATGTTTGTCATCGCCGTCAACCGGGTCGGCAGCGACGAGAGCAACGTATTTTACGGCCATTCGCTGGCCGTCGACCCGTGGGGCGAGGTGCTGGCGGAAGGCTCGGAGGCCGGCGAGGAGGTGTTGGTCGTGGAAGTGGATTTCGCGGCCGGGGAGGAGATCAGGCGGCGGATGCCGGTGTTCGCCGACCGCCGGCCGCAGTTGTATTAAATCCGACGGACGGCGGATTGTGAAATAAAGAATTTTTTCCGCACCGCAGGAAAAGCGCGGGCGACAGCGAAGGAATTCATTAACAAAATAGGGAATGATGGCCGCGGGAGAGACCGCGCAAGCGGCGCCGAAGGAGTAAAACCTTTGTCAAACTCTCAGGCAAAAGGACCATGGCCGGACCATCCTCTGGAGAGTGCGCCGCCGGCGCCGCCGAAGGAGAACCCTCACGGGTGAATCTCTCAGGTAAAAGGGACAGAGACAAAGGAGCGGGTGCTCGTTTGTCTCTGTCTTTTCTTCTGTGGGGAACATGGGGGAAGTACCCGCCGATTTCAGGGGGAACGGGCTAAGCCCATTAATAATTATTCTGACCGGGAGAAAGCCTATTATTATCAAGGGGGGAGAGTTTCATGGCCGAGAAGACGCCCTTATACGAAACCCATCTGAAGTACGGCGGCAAGATCGTCGAGTTCGGGGGGTGGCTGCTGCCTGTCCAGTATGGCGGCATCCTTGCCGAGCACCGGGCGGTGCGGGAGCAGGCGGGCCTGTTCGATGTGTCCCACATGGGAGAGGTGGCGGTAAAGGGTCCGGAGGCGCTGGCCTACCTGCAGAAGGTGGTGACCAACGATGTGGCGAAGATGTCTGATACCCAGGTGCAGTATTCGCCGATGTGCTACCCGGACGGCGGCACGGTCGACGATCTGCTCATCTACCGCTACGGGCCCGAGGATTACCTGCTGGTGATCAACGCCGCGAATATCGCCAAGGACTGGGATTGGCTCCGGGATAACAGCGCGGGCTTCAACGTGAAGCTCGCCAATCTGTCGGCGGAAACGGCGGAACTGGCGCTGCAGGGGCCGGCGGCGCGGGCGATCCTTGCGAAGCTGACTGCCGCGCCCCTGGACCGGCTCGGCTATTACTGGTTTTTGCCGGAGGCCGAGGTGGCCGGGCGGCGGGTGATGGTGTCGCGCACCGGGTATACGGGCGAGGACGGGTTCGAGATCTACTGCCGCCCCGCGGATGCCGCGCCCCTGTGGGAAGCGGTCATGGAGGCGGGGGCGCCGCTGGGGCTGGCGCCGGCCGGGCTGGGGTGCCGCGATACGCTGCGGTTCGAAGCCTGTATGCCGCTCTACGGGCACGAGCTATCGCCGACGATTTCGCCGGTGGAAGCGGGGCTGACCCGCTTCGTGAGTCTCGATAAAGGGGATTTCAACGGCCGGGCGGTGCTGGCCGCGCAGAAAGAGGCGGGGCCGCCGCGCAAGATCGCGGGCTTCGTGTTGACCGAGCGCGGTGTGGCGCGGGCGGAGTATCCGGTTCTGGCCGACGGCCGGCGGATCGGGATTGTGACGACCGGCTCGTACGCGCCGACATTGGATAAAAACCTTGGGATGGCGCTGGTGGAGGCCGCGTACGCCAAGCCGGGAACCGGCCTCGCGGTCGAGATCCGCGGCAAGGCGGTGGCTGCCGAAGTTATCCCGAGGCCATTTTATAAAAGAGAGGGGAAATAACGAATGAATAATCCGCAGGAACTTAAGTACTCGCGCGAACATGAATGGGTCAGGGTGGAAGGCAACCGGGCGACGGTGGGGATCACCGATTTCGCCCAGCACCAGCTTGGCGACGTGGTTTTTGTCGAGGTGCCGACGCTGGGAGCGGCGGTAACCGCCGGTCAGGGCTTTTCGGTGGTCGAGTCGGTGAAGGCGGTGTCCGACATTTACGCGCCGCTTTCCGGGACGGTGGCGGCGGTCAACGACGCGCTCAACGACACGCCGGAGATTATCAACGGCGATCCCTACGGCGACGGCTGGATCGCGGTCATCGAGATGAGCAACCCCGGCGAGCTCGACGCTCTGCTCGACGCCGCCGGGTATGAGAAGTTTACGGCGGAGGGAGGCCATTAGCATGACCAGGAGTTACCTGCCGCATACCGACGCCGACCGGCGGGCCATGCTGGCCGCCATCGGCGTAGGGTCGACGCAGGAACTGTTTGCCGACGTGCCGGCGGAGGTGCGCCTTGGCAGGCCGCTGGCGCTGCCGGCGGCTATGGCCGAACCTGAGCTGGCCCGCCATCTGCAGGCTCTGGCCGGCAAGAACGCCAACCTGGACGAATATGCCTGCTTCCTGGGGGCCGGGGCGTACGACCACTATGTGCCGAGCGTGGTCGACCATGTCATCGGCCGTTCGGAGTTCTATACAGCCTATACCCAGTATCAGCCGGAGATTTCCCAGGGTTATCTGCAGGCGCTGTGGGAATATCAGAGCATGATTTGTGAGATTACCGGGATGGAGGTGGCGAACGCGTCGCTGTACGACGGCGGCACCGCCCTCGCCGAGGCGGCGATGATGGCCTGCGCCGCGACCGGCCGCAGCGAGGTGGTGGTGGCGCGGTCCGTACATCCCCACTACCGGACCATCCTCGGCACCTACGCCGTCGACAAGGATATCGCGGTGAAGGAAGCGCCGTTTACGGACGGTGTTACGGACGCCGCCACCCTTGCCGGCATGGTGGGGCCGGCGACAGCGGCGGTGATTGTCCAGACCCCTAACTTTTTCGGCTGTCTGGAGGATGTGGCGGCAGCCGCCGGCCTGGCCCACGCCGCGGGCGCGCTGCTGATCGCGGTTGCCGACCCGGTGGCGCTGGGGGTGCTGGAGGCTCCGGGCGCGCTCGGCGCCGACGCGGTCGTCGGCGAGGGCCAGCCGCTCGGGCTGTCTGTCTCGTATGGCGGCCCGTATCTGGGCTTTTTTGCCGCGACCGAGAAGCTGATGCGTCGCATGCCCGGCCGCATCGTCGGCCAGACGACCGACTTCGAGGGCACCCGCGGCTTCGTGCTGACGCTGCAGGCCCGCGAGCAACATATCCGCCGCGAGAAAGCGACGTCCAATATCTGTTCGAATGAGGCGCTGTGCTCGCTGGCGGCGGCGGTGTACCTTACCGCGGTCGGCCGCGAGGGGTTCCGCGAGGTTGCCGAGCTGTGCCTGAAGAAGGCCCGCTACGCTTACGATTCCCTGACGAAGCTCCCCGGCTGCCGGCCGGTGTTCGGCGCCCCGTTTTTCAAGGAGTTCGTCGTCCGCTGCGCCAAACCGGTGGCGGAGATCAACGCCGCCCTGTTCAAGGAGAAGATTATCGGCGGGCTCGACCTCGGCCGCTATTACCCCGAACTGGCCGGCTGCATGCTGGTGTGCGTGACCGAAAAACGCACGAGGGCGGAGATCGACCGTCTTGTGCGGTTGATGGAGGCGGTATCATGAGAAAGGCAAAGGCGCTTATTTTCGAGATGGGCCAGCCCGGCCGCCGCGCGGTAGATCTGCCGGCCTGCGACGTCCCGGCCCCCGACGCGGCCGCCCTTATCCCCGACGCTTTCCGGCGTAAGACGCCGGCCGTCTTGCCCGAGGTCAGCCAACTGGAGCTGATGCGCCACTATACCGCCCTGTCGCAGCGCAATTTCGGCGTCGATTCCGGTTTTTACCCCCTTGGCTCGTGCACGATGAAGTATAATCCGAAGATCAATGAGGATGCCTGCCGCATGAGCGGCTTTGCCGCTATCCACCCTCTCCAGGACGAGGCGTCGGTGCAGGGGGCGCTGGCGATGATCGCGGCGATGGAGGGCTACCTGGCGGAGATCGCCGGCATGGACGCGGTGACGATGCAGCCGGTGGCCGGCGCCCACGGCGAGCTGACCGGCATCAAGCTCATCCGCGCCTACCACCGCCATCGCGGCGAGAACCGCACAAAGGTGATCGTGCCCGACTCGGCCCACGGCACCAACCCCGCCACCGCCACGGTGTGCGGGCTGGAGACAGTCGAGATCAAGTCCCACCCGGACGGCGCCGTCGATCTCGACGCGCTGCGCGCCGCCGTCGGCCCTGACACGGCCGCGTTGATGCTGACCAATCCCAGCACGCTGGGGCTGTTCGAGAAAAACATCCGCGAGGTGGCCGCCATCGTCCACGGCGCCGGCGGCCTGCTGTATTACGACGGCGCGAACGCCAACGCCATCATGGGCATTTCCCGCCCCGGCGACATGGGCTTCGATGTCATCCACTTCAACCTCCACAAGACGTTCGCTACCCCCCACGGCGGCGGCGGCCCCGGCTCGGGGCCGGTGGGCGTCAAGAAGGCGCTCATTCCTTTCCTGCCGGCGCCGGTGATCGTGGCCGAGAGCGGCGGATACCGCCTCGAGCACGACCGGCCGCTGTCGATCGGCAAGGTGCAGTCTTTTTACGGTAATTTCGGGGTGATCGTCCGCGCCTATGCCTACATCCGATCGATGGGCCCCGACGGACTCAAGACGGCCAGCGAGGACGCGGTGCTGAACGCCAACTACTGCCTCAGCCGCCTGAAGGAGAAGTACCATTCGCCTTTCGAGCGCTACTGTATGCACGAGTGCGTGCTGACCTCGAAGAACCAGAAGCCTAACGGTGTGAGGACGCTGGATATCGCCAAGCGGCTCCTCGATTACGGCTATCATCCGCCGACCATCTACTTTCCGCTGATCGTCGAGGAGGCGCTGATGATCGAGCCGACCGAGACGGAGAGCAAGGAGACGCTCGACGAGTTTATCGCCGTTATGCTTAAAATCGCCGCCGAGGCGGAGGAGGACGCCGCCAAGGTTAAGAGCGCCCCGGTCACCACCGTGGTGGGAAGGCTCGATGAGGCGACCGCCGCCCGCAAACCGGTGGTGCGATGGAGGGTATAGAGGCGCTGGCGGCGAAGTGTTGGGCTATCAGGGAGGAAAACTTTTTCCCCACGATATTTTTGTCTTATCCGGCGCAGACTACCGCCGTGAGTGTGACCGGCGGGGATTGCGCTCTCGACTGCGCCCACTGCGGCGGGGTATACCTGAAGAGGATGAAGCCGCTGGCGGCAGTGGCCGGTCGGGGCGAAGGGCTCGGTCCCAGCTGTCTGATCAGCGGCGGCTGCACGGCCGGCGGCAGCGTGCCGCTGGCCGCGCACGCCGCGCGGCTGGCGGCGCTCAAGCCGGGGCGACGCTTCAACCTCCATACCGGGCTGATGGACGACGCCGATATCGACGTCGTCGCCCCATTGGCGGATGTGGTGTCCTTCGATTTCGTGGGCGACGACGAAACAATTCGCGAGGTTTTCGGTCTTGACCGGACGGTGGCCGATTACGCCGCCTGCTATAAGAAGCTCAGGACGCGCTGCCGGGTGGCGCCGCACATCTGCATCGGCCTGCATGGCGGCGAGATCCGCGGCGAGTATCAGGCGCTGGCGCTGCTGAGGATGCTCGGCGCCGACAGCCTGACGCTGATCGTGTTTACCCCCACCAGGGGCACGCGCTACGCGGACTGCAAGCCGCCGGCGCTCGAAGAGGCGCTGTGTGTCATGGCCGCGGCCCGGCAGTTGTTTCCGGAAGTACCCGTCAGCCTGGGCTGCATGCGACCGGGAGGCCGTTACCGCGCTGCCCTGGATCAGGCGGCGGTGCGGCTGGGTCTGAATGCTATCGTCAATCCTACGCCCGCCGCGGTGAGGCTGGCCGAGAGTCTTGGTCTGGCCGCCGTCGGAAGAGGGGAGTGCTGTGTGTTATGAATTATTGGAGGCTGTCGGCGGGAACCGCCGCCGCCGTTGCCGGCAGGACGACGCGGAGCGAGGCGCCGCCGACGACCGCCTATGTGATGCTCGGGGAGAGGTGCCGCAATAATTGCCGTTTCTGCACCCAGGCCCGGGAGAGCGACGCGGGGGCGAACATGCTGTCGCGCGTCACCTGGCCGACGACGGAGGCGGCCGGAGCAATTATCGGCATCGACGCCGCCTACACGGCAGGCCGGATCAAACGGGCCTGCCTGCAGGTCGTGCACGACGGCGGCGACCGGGAACGGGCGGCGGCGGCGGTGGCCGCCCTGAGCGCTCTCAGCAGGGTGCCGGTGTGCGTGTCCAGCCATCTGGAGACGGTGAACGAGGCGCGGCGGCTGTCGGTGGCGGGCGCCGACCGTATATGCGTGGCGCTGGACGCCGCCACGCCTGCGGCATATCGTGAGGCCAAGGAAGGCGACTGGCACGGCAAATGGCGGTTGCTTACCGAGTGCGCCGCCGCTCTGCCGGGAAGGGTCACGACCCATCTCATCGTCGGCCTGGGCGAGACGGAGGAAGAGATGGCCGACACATTGGCGGCCTGTATAGATAAAGGCGTGACAGTGGGGTTGTTCGCCTTTACGCCGGTGAAGGGCACAGCCTGGTCCGGGATGGCGGCGCCGCCCGTCGGCCAGTACCGGCGGGTCCAGGTGGCCCACTACCTGCTGCGGCAGGGATACGGCCGGGAGGCGATAATCTGCCGCGACGGTATGATCGGCGGCTTTGCGGTCGACGGTCTCGCCGGGCTGCTGGCCGACGGGGCGGCGTTCCGCACCAGCGGCTGCCCGGACTGTAATCGCCCTTACTACAACGAACGCCCCGGCGGGGTGATATATAACTACCCGCGGCCGCTGACTGTGGACGAAACGGCGCGGGCGATCGCCGAATGCGAAGTGATCGGGGGCGGGGATCGTGCCGTGGCGGGTGATTGACAGCGGCGCGGCGGACGCCGCGACGAATATGGCGGCGGATGAGGCGATAATGCTTGCCCACGGGGCGGGCGAAGCGCCGCCTACGCTGCGCTTTTACGGCTGGCGGCCGGCGGCGGTCAGCCTCGGTTATTTCCAGCGGGCGGCGGCGGAGATCGACCTGGCCGCCTGCCGCGCGCGCGGCATCGACGTCGTGCGCCGCCTTACCGGCGGCCGGGCGGTGCTGCACGACGCAGAGCTTACCTACAGCGTGGCGGTGCGGGAGGATTATCCGGGCGTGCCGCCGACGATCACCGCCGCTTACCGCTGGTTCAGCGGCGGTTTGCTGGACGGGCTTAAACGGCTGGGGGTCGAGGCCGGGCTGAATATCCCCCGCGCTGCTTACGGGCAGGGCAGGCGACCGCAGCATGCCTCGGCAGCCTGTTTCGACGCCCCGGCGCATTACGAGCTGACCTGTGCGGAACGCAAGCTGGCCGGCAGCGCTCAGGTGCGCAAGGGCGGGGTCATTCTGCAGCACGGGTCGCTGCTGCTCAGGTTCGACGCCGTCAAAGCCGCGGCTGTCCTCAGGTTGCCTTCTCCCGAGGCGCGGGCGGCGACGGCGGACATGCTGGCCCGGCGGGCCGTTGCTCTCGAAGAGGTGCTGGGGCGCTCCCCGGCCTGGGGCGAGCTGACCGCCGCACTGACGGCGGGTTTCGCCGCCGCGCTGGAGGACGAGTTTATGCCCGGCGGACTGACTGCGGACGAGGAAGCGGTTGCGGCAAGGCTGGCAGCGGAGAAATACGGCCAGGATAGCTGGAATTTGCTGCGCTAATCGAGGAGGATTGTTTTATGTACGATATCGCGGTCGTGGGCGGCGGCCCCGGCGGGTATGTGGCCGCCATCCGGGCGGCGCAGCTGGGCGCCAGGGTGCTGCTGGTCGAAAAGGAGAAGCTGGGCGGGGTGTGCCTCAACCGCGGCTGCATCCCGACCAAGACGCTGCTGAAAAGCGCGGAGAAGTGGCAGAGCCTGCAGAATTGCGCGGCTTTCGGCCTGCGGGCCGACAATATCGGCTTCGACTTCGCCGCCGTGATGGCCCGCAAGGACCAGGTGGTGGGCCAACTGCAGGCCGGCGTCGTCCAACTGGTGGCCGGCAACGGCATCGAGGTGCGGTACGGCGAGGCGGCGCTGACCGGTCCGGGGACGCTGGCGGTCAGCAGCAACGCCGGGCGGGAGGAGGTCGCCGCCCGCAAGATTATCGTGGCGTCCGGCTCGGCGCCGATGAAGCTGCCGGTAGCGGGCGCCGATTTGCCGGGGGTGCTGACGAGCGATGAGGTGCTGGCGCTGGACGCGGTGCCGCGCAGCCTGGTGGTGGTCGGCGCCGGCGCGGTGGGGGTGGAGTTCGCCGCCATCTTCCGGGCCTTTGGCTGCCAGGTGACGATTGTCGAGATGCTGCCGGCTATCTTGCCCAGTATTGATACGGATTTGGTGAAACGAATGGCGCTGCTGCTGCGCAAGCAAGGGATTAAGATGCTGACCGGCGCGAGGGTGACGGGTATCGCGCCGGGGCCGGAGGGACTGACGGTCGCGGTAGCGACGGCCGACGGCAAGGAGCAGGAGCTGGCGGCCGAGAAGGTGCTGGCCGCGACGGGACGCCAGCCGTCGGTCGAAGGCATCGGCCTGGAGGCGGCGGGGGTGGCGTTCAGCCGCAAGGGGATCGGGGTAAACGCCCGGATGGAGACGACCGTCGCCGGCATCTACGCCGTCGGCGACGTGACCGGGCGCTATATGTGGGCCCACGCGGCTTCGAGCGAGGGCCTGGCGGCGGCGGAAAACGCTTTGGGCGGCGCGGCGGAGATGGATTACGGCGCTGTGCCGGGCTGCATTTTCACCGACCCGGAGATTGCCGCCGTCGGTCTGACCGAGCAGGAGGCGCTCGCCGCCGGCCGTCTGGTCAAGACAGGCCGCTTCAATTTTGCCGCCAACGGCAAGGCGGTGTCGATGGGCGAGGCCGATGGCCTGGTGAAGGTGGTGGCTGACGCCGGGAACGGCAAGGTGCTGGGCATGCATATCCTCGGGCCGCATGCCAGCGATCTGGTGATGGAAGGAGCGATTGCCATCCGCCACGGGCTGACGGCCGAGGAAATCGGCCAGGTCATCCATCCGCACCCGACGCTGGCGGAGACGGTGATGGAAAGCGTGCACGCGATCGAAGGCCGGGCGATCCACCAGGCGAGGACGTCTTCCCTGCGCAGAGGAGGCGACTGATATGCGCGGTCTGTTCGATATCGCCGGGCCGATAATGGTCGGCCCGTCAAGCTCCCATACCGCCGGGGCGGTCAGGCTGGGCGCTATGGCGAGGATAATCCTCGGCGAGCGGCCGGCGGAGGCGCAGATCAAGCTGCACGGCTCCTTCGCCCAGACCTACCGGGGGCACGGCACCGACAAGGCCCTCATCGGCGGTCTGCTGGGGTTCGCCCCGGACGATGAGCGGATCAAGACGGCCCTGACCCTTGCGGCCGAGCATGGCCTGAAGTATACTTTTTCGACGGTTGAGCTGCCCGACGTTCACCCCAATACCGCCCTGCTCGAACTTACCGGTGTGTCGGGCCAGATGCGCCGGGTGACGGGGGCCTCGGTCGGCGGGGGCAATATCCTCATCACCCGCATCGACGGTTATCCAGTGCGGGTGACCGGCCAGTACCACACCCTCATCACCATCCACGACGACAAGCCGGGGGTGATTGCGGTCGTGACCAAGAGGCTGGCCGAGGAGGGCGTCAACATCGCCTTTATGCAGGTCTCCCGCCAGGAACGGGGCGAGGAGGCGTTGATGGTTATTGAGGCGGACGAGGCCATTCCCGCGGAGGCTTTGCCGCCGATCAGGGCGGTGGCGGCCATGAAAGCGGTATTGTCCGTTCCGGCGTTGGGGGGGAGCGTATGAGCAGCATCCGCACATTCGGCGAATGGATCCTGCGGGCTGAGACGACCGGCGCGTCGCTGGCCGACGTGATCGTGGAGCAGGAGAGCAGGCACGCCCGGCGGCCGGCGGACGCCATCCGCGCGGATATGGCCCGCAACTGGCAGGTGATGCGCGAGGCCATCGCCGCCGGACTGGCGAGCGGCGAGAAATCGCCCAGCGGGCTGGTGGGCGGCGACGCGCGCCTTTACAACAACCGGATCGCCGGCGGCAAGGCGCTGGCCGGCGACATCGCCGCCCGGGCGATCGCCTACGCGCTGGCTGTCAGCGAAGTGAACGCCTGCATGGGGCGGATCGTGGCCTTCCCCACCGCCGGCTCCTGCGGTATTATGCCGGGGGCGGTGGCGGCGGCGGCCGAGGCGCGGGGCTACAGCGAGGCCGCGATCATCGACGGCTTGCTCACCGCGGCCGGGGCCGGGATGATCATTGCTGAAAACGCTTCGATCTCGGGCGCCGAGGCCGGCTGCCAGGCCGAGTGCGGCGCCGGGGGCGCGATGGCGGCGGCGGCGATCGTTCAGATGGACGGCGGTTCGCCGCGGCAGGTCGGGATGGCGGTGGCTCTGGCGCTGAAAAACGCACTGGGGTTGGTCTGCGACCCGGTCGCCGGGCTGGTGGAGGTGCCGTGCGTGCGACGGAACGCTTTTTACGCCGTCCAGGCCCTGGTGGCCGCCGATATGGCGCTGGCGGGCGTGGAGAGCGTCATCCCGGTCGATGAGGTCGTCGACACGATGCGGCTGGTGGGGATGGCCCTGCCGGCGAGCCTCCGGGAGACTTCCCAGGGGGGTCTGGCGAAGACGCCTACGGGGATGGCCATCGAAAGACGACTGTTCGCGGACGACAAGGCCTGATATAAGACATAACAAAAGGAAGCGGCATTTTGCCGCTTCCTCAGACTGTCGATAAAGGCCCATCTGCGGCGTTGCTCCTCAGAGCGCTTGCTTGCGTACGTCCCACAGTACGCGGCGCGGCGCGCTCTTCCGGTGCGCCTTGCATCTGGACCTTTCTCACCAATTCTGACTTTGTCTACAAGCAGAGGAAGCGGCATTATGCCGCTTCCTTTGTTATTTGGGCTCACCGGCCTCGTTTTTTTTCGCCGCCTGTAGCTCAATCATTTTCGGGAGTGCGTCTTTGTCGCTCTTTTTATCGCCAGGCTTTTGGTTGACGGCGGCCGGGTCGGGAATCTTGATCTTCGTCAGCACGTTTTTGCGGAAGTACAGGTAATACTTGCCGTATCGCCATTCGTAGGCATCCTCTTCCGGGCCCGAGGGCACCAGCATGGGGGCCGTTCGCGGCTCGCCCCAGCTCAGGATGACCTTCTCCCGGTCCCAGCCGACGCGGATCTCCTGGGCCCGGACGAGCCGCCAGTCCTCCTGCGTCCAGTGGGGGAAGAGCGTTTGGGGCTCATGGCGCATGAAGCCGCTCCTGATCATGCCGAAAAACTGCCTGTTGCTGAAAGCGGCCCGGACGCCCGTCGGTGCGACGGTCCATACCACCGGGGCGCCGTCTGCCTGGCGGAAGGCCAGAGAGTAGGCCTCGCTGAAGGGGCCGGCGGACTTGAAGGCCGTGACGGTGAGGGGGGCGAGGTGGCTGACTTTTGCGGTTAGCTCCCCGGCGGGGATGAAGTTGCGGTCGATCCAAAGGGTGGCGCCGACGAGAGAATTGATTTCGGCGATAGCCTGGTTTTCGGCCTCGATTTCGCTGGCAAGGGCGAACGGCAGGCCGGACAGCTCGACGTCCGGATAGTCCCTTACCCACAGGACGGCGCCGTCTTTGCCGGTCAGCTTCCAGAAGTACTGCGTAATAGCGCCTTTTTTCGTCAGCTTGTGCAGGCCCTGGATGGTGAAGGTTTGGCCGATGTGCTTGCGGGCCAGGAAGAGCTGATCGATGCCGCTGGTGTCCTTGCCGGGCTCGCTGAATATCAGCAGGTAGCTGGCGGAGGCGTAGAGCTTGGCGGGAACGACGGTCGCCTGCTGGCCGACCCACGCGGCCTTGGCGGGCCAGGCGGGAGCGGGCGACAAAACGGGCTGTTCCTGAACGGTTTGGCCGGACTGCGCGGCGGGAGGCTGCTGAGGGGCGGAAAAAGCCGGAGAATGCACGAAGAACAGCGCTATCAGGAGGATGAGAAGTTTCTTCATAAGGTACACCGCCTTAGTATGGGGTTTATCCCTATAAATTCAACACGCGGACCGATTCCCCTGCGAAGGGGGAATTCGAGCTGTCTGGCAATAGTCGTAGGCTGCGCGCGAAATGTCACTATGTGCTGGCTCTGAACCGACGGATGAGGAAGGGTTATTTTCGCGCAAAAAAACGAATAGTGACAAGTTGTAGCGAGGTTTGCGATTAAGTAAAAATTGTGGTTTGCGGCGCCGGGGGGCGTATCAGCCGGGGTCCTTGCCGCTGCCGGTGTCGGGAAGGCTGCGAACGAGCGTTACGCCGACGGCCACGGCGGCGAACAGCAGCGCAGAAAGCCAGAAGACGGACGGGAAGCCGAAGTATACGGCCAGAGCGCCGCCGCTGATGGGGCCGAAGACGATGCCCATCTGCATCGAGGCGGTGGTGACGCCGTAGGCGACTCCCCTTTTTTCCTCGGGGATGAGGAAGTAGGTGAGGGCGTTGACGGTGGGGAGCATGGCGCCGAGGAAAAAGCCGCTGACGGCCCGCATCGCCCCGAAGAGGAGGACATTGTCGGCGAGAGCCTGGGCGGCGAAGCACAGCGCCGACAGGGCGCCGGCCGCTATCAGGATTGCCCGGTGGCTGAACCGTTTGCTGATTTTGCCCATCGCGGCCGAGGCTACGGCGCTGGTGAGGCCGGCGGCGGCGATGATGGCGCCGGCGGCGCTGGCGATGTAGGTAAGGTTGGGGGCCAGGACGTGGACGTAGATGGGCAGGATGGGGGCGATGATCATCATGGCGAACTGGATGAGGAACTGGAGGGCGAGTGTCAGCCAGAGCCCCGGAATGGTGATGATGGCGCCGATTTCGCGCCAGACGGGTTGCTTGGCTGTGGCGGCCGCGGGCGTGAAGCGTTCGACGACGGCGAGGCGGATGATGATCAGCGACACGAGGCAGAGGAGGCCGAAGGAGACGAACGCCCACCGGTAGCCGAAATGGTCGGCGATAATGCCGCCGAACATGGGGCCGAAGGCGCTGCCGGCAATCATGGCCGTCTGGAATATGCCGAGGGTCCAGGTTATCTGGTCGGGAGGGCTCAGCGAGGTGACGAGGGCGAGGGCGGCGGCGGTGAAGCCGCCGCAGACGCCCTGGACGACGCGGAGGAAGAGCAGCTGGTTAACTGAGGCCACGAAGCCCATCAGCACCATGACGGTGAAGAAGGCGAACATGACCCGCATGACCATCAGTTTACGGCCGTGGCGGTCGGCCACCGCTCCCCAGTACGGCCCTGCCAGGGCGGCGGTCAACGGCGCGGCGCCCATAAGGACGCCCGACCACACCCCTGCCTCTTCGAGGCTGGTAATGCCTAGTTCGCGGACATAGAGGGGCAGAAAAGCCATGACGCCGGTAATGGCGCCCATGCCGGCGAGCTGGGCGAACCACAGGGCGGCGAGATTCTTTTTCCATTCGGGTAACAGAGGCATCGGGGCACCTTCCCTTGTTAAGACGGGTGATACGATAATACTATTATAGCAGAGAAAGAGCAGCTTTGTTATGTATACAGGATATTTGCGACATGTCCTCTTGTCGGCCGCATTATCCCCTGTTAAAATAAAGCATGGCCGCATTGATTGATACCTGGTATTATTACTTGGTCAAGAAGGAGGCGGAGCGGGTTCGTCGCTAACTGAATATAGTCATGGTCGCACTATATCTACGCACGAAAAGGAGTACAAAAAATGGAGTTCATTGGCGCACTATTGGGAATCATGATGGTGAACATCGTGCTGAGCGGGGATAACGCCGTGGTTATTGCGCTGGCAAGCCGCGCGCTTCCTCCGCAGCAGCAGAAGATGGCCGTCCTGTGGGGTAGTGCTGGGGCGATAGGGCTGCGGGTGGTACTGACCGTCGTAGCAGTTGTACTTTTGCACATACCGTATGTTCAATTTTTCGGCGGCGTGTTGCTCGTCTGGATAGCCGCCAAGCTGCTGCTGGAAAACGGCGGCGAGGAGAATATCGAAGCTTCGAGTTCACTGTGGAAGGCAGTCAAGACTATTATCATCGCCGATATCATCATGAGCCTGGATAATACGCTGGCGATCGCCGCGGTTGCCAAAGGCGACTATGTTCTGCTCGGCCTCGGTCTGGCGCTGAGCATTCCGCTGATCGTGTTCGGCAGCCAGATCATTCTGAAGGTGATGGATCGTTTCCCGGTCATCGTGTACGCCGGGGCCGGGCTTATCGCCTGGACGGCCGGCGAGATGATGCAAAGCGATAAACTTATGGCCGCTTACACGGAAATGATGCCTCATTGGCTGCTGCCGGCAGTGATTACGGCCGCAGTTATTGCCGCCGGGGTATGGAACAATAAGTACCGGAAGACAACGGTCGAAGCTGCCGAGGAGCGGGCGACCGCCGACGAACAGCTTAACTGAACCTATTAACCGGGGCGGGGATGCGCCCCGGTTTTATTTTTTGGCGAGGGGATACGCCTGCGTCGCGCCCGTGGGCGGGGCTAATAATATGGCCGACAGGACAGGGAAAGCGGGGCAGGCGGCGAATATACATAAAGATTAGCTTATTGGAGGGTGCAACGATGTCGAGGGCCACGCCGCAGGTGCGAAAATCGATCGCAGTCGCTATGTTCCTGCTGCTGGCGGCAATCGTAGCGCTGGTCGGGCGCATCGCCTGGGTGCAGTTTGTCGAGGGGCGGCATCTGGCGGAGAAGTCGCGCACGCAGCTCCGCGACAGCAAGCTGCTTCAGTCGCCGCGCGGCACGATTTTTGACCGGAGCGGCCGCGAACTGGCCATAAGTAGTCTTCGCAAGTCGCTGTACGTTAATCCCCGCGAGTTTAACAAGGAGCCGGCCGCAATGGCGGCGAAGCTGGCCCCCATCCTGGATATGAAGACAGAGGCGGTGCGCGACAGGCTGCTGGCGGGAGGAAGCTTCGTCTGGCTGAAGCGGACGCTGGAGCCGGAGGCGGCCCAGAAGGTTGTCGATCTCATCAAGGCGGAGAATATTCGCGGCCTCAGTTTTATCGAAGAGAGCAAACGCTATTATCCCAACGACGGCCTGGCGGCCCAGGTGCTGGGGTTTGTCGGCACCGACGATGTCGGCCTGAGCGGGATCGAGATGGCGCTCGATAAGACGATTAAGGGCGAACTTGTGAGACAGGCGGTGGATACCGACAGCTACGGCATCCCCATTCTGCGGTCGAGCGTGATGTTCAAGCCGGTGAAACAGGGCAAGAGCGTTTATCTGACCATCGACAGCGCCATCCAGTTCATCGTCGAGCAGAGCCTGGACAAGGTGATGGCGCGGACGCAGGCCCGCGGCGCCACGGTTATTATTATGAACCCGCGCACCGGCGAGATCCTGGCGATGGCGTCGCGGCCGGGGTTCGACCCCAACCGCTTTTACCGTTACGGGGCCGGGGAGTGGAAGAACAGGGCCGTTTCGGTAATCTATGAGCCCGGTTCGACCTTCAAGGCGGTGGTGGCTGCGGCTGCCCTGCAGGAAAAGGTGATCGGGATGAACGAGTGGTTCGTCGATAACGGCTATATCGAGGTGTCGGGCCGCCGCATCAAGAACTGGAGCGGCGACAGCTACGGAACGGTGCCGTTCATCGATGTGATCAAGAATTCGATCAACACGAGCTTCGTCCAGATTGGCCTCCGGCTGGGGGCGGAGCGGCTGAATAACTACGCCCGCGCTTTCGGGTTCGGACAGGCTACCGATATCGAGCTGCCCGGCGAGGAAGAGGGGCTGCTGTTCAAGTCCCAGGATATGCGCGATTCCGACCTGGCCACGATGGCCATCGGCCAGAGTATCGCCGTTACGCCTCTGCAGCTGCTGACGGCGGTGTCGGCGATCGCCAACGACGGCGTACTGGTCAAGCCGTATATAATCAAGGAAATATACAACGCCGACGGCTCGCTGGCGTCGGCCACGCCCACGCAGCGGGTGCGGCAGGTGATAAGTCCCGAAACGTCCAAGCTGCTCACCGGCCTGATGGAGAAGGTCATCAGCGAAGGCGGCGGGAGGCGGGCGGCCGTGAAGGGTTATCGCTTCGCCGGTAAGACGGGTACGGCTGAAAGGCTGAAGGAGAGCGGCGGCGGCTACGAGGCCGGGCGCTATATCGCATCTTTCGTAGGTTTCGGGCCGACGGAGGATCCGCAGGTGGCGGCGCTGGTCGTCATCGACGACCCGGTGGGCGCGTATTACGGCGGCGAGATTGCCGCGCCGGTTTTCGGGGAGATTATGAATCAGGTGATGCGCTATCTCACTATCCGCCCGCATAACGCCGCCGAACTGGCCAGCGTGCCGGCGGCGCGGCCGTCCCCGCCGGCGCTGGCCCCGGCCAAACAGGCGGTGGCGCCGGCCGTGAAGCCTGGACCGGGTAAGGTGGCGACGCCTAATGTCCTCGGCCGGAGTATGCGCGACGCGGGGGATCTCCTGGCCGGGGCGGGACTGGTTTTTGTGCCGGTGGGCAGCGGCGTGGCGGTCAGGCAGACGGTGCCGCCGAACACTATCGTCAATCCGGGCGCGGAAGTGACCGTTTATTTCGAACCCAGGTAGGAGGTGCCGCATGGCGGATAAGCAAGCGCTGGCAGGGATTTTCGCCGAGATTGCCGTGCTGCTGGAGTTGAAAGGGGAAAATCCCTTCAAGATACGGGCGTACGAGACGGCTGCACGGACTCTGGAGGAGCTCGACGGCGACCTGGAGAGCTTTGTGGCCAGCGGCCGGATGGATGCGACCAAGGGGATCGGTCAGGCGCTCGGCCTCAAGATCCGCGAGTTTTTGGCCGCCGGCCGGCTGGCGTATTACGAGGAACTGAAGGCGTCCGTGCCGTCGGTGCTGTTCGAGCTGGTCAAAATCCCCGGGCTGGGGCCGAAGAAGGCGCTGCAGCTCCATGAGAAGCTGGGCGTCAACTCGATCGGGGAGCTGGAGTATGCCTGCCGCGAGAACCGGCTGGTGACGCTCCCCGGATTCGGCGCCAAGACCCAGGAGCGGATTCTGCAGGGGATCGACTACGTGAAACGGTTCCAGGGCCAGTTTCTTCTGGCTGACGCCTTGCCGCTGGCGGCGAAGATCGCCGCCTGGCTGGAGGGCCAGCCGGGGGTGGAGAGGGCGGCGGTGGCCGGCAGCATCCGCCGCCGTAAGGAGACGGTAAAGGATATCGATATCGTCGTGGCGGCGGCCGAGCCGGCGGCGGCGATGGAGCTCGTGGGCGCGCTGCCCGGCGTGGAAGCGGTGCTTGGCCAGGGGCCGACCAAGACGAGCGTCAAGCTGGCCAACGGCATGAATATGGATGTGCGCGCCGTGAGGCCGGAGGAGTTTGCCGCCGCGCTGCACCACTTTACGGGCAGCAAGGAGCACCATGTCGGTCTGCGGGGCCTTGCCAAGGACAAGGGGCTGAAGATCAACGAGTATGGCATTGAGACGGCAGCCGGCGAGCGGCTGCCGGTGGCCGACGAAGCGGCTTTCTACCGGGCGCTGGGGCTTGCTTATATAGAGCCTGAGCTGCGCGAGGGGCTGGGCGAGATCGGGGCCGCCGCCGCCGGTGCGCTGCCCGCCTTGGTAAGCGCGGAGGATATCCGCGGCGTTTTCCATGTGCACACGACTTTTTCCGACGGCAGCGCGACGCCGGCGGAGATGGCGGCAGCCGCGCGGGAGCGGGGCTGGGGGTATCTGGGGGTGAGCGACCACAGCCGCACGGCGGTGTATGCCCACGGCCTCAGGCTGGAGACGGTGGACGAGCAGCGCCGCGAGATCGAGCGGCTGAACGCGGCCAACCCCGATTTCCGGCTGCTGGCGGCCATCGAGTGCGACATACTGCCTGACGGGTCGCTCGACTACCCGGACGAGGTGCTGGCGGCGTTCGATTTCGTCATCGCCTCCGTCCATTCCGCCTTCCGCCAGAGCGAGGCTGACATGACGCGCCGGATCATCCGCGCGATGGAGAATCGCTATGTGGGCGTTCTCGGCCATCCCACCGGCCGGATACTGCTGGCCAGGGACGGCTACGGCGTCGACCTGGGCGCTGTCGTCGCCGCGGCGGCGGCCACGGGGACGGTTATCGAAATCAACGCCAGTCCCTACCGCCTTGACCTTGACTGGCGGTGGTGCCGCAAGGCGAAGGAGGCGGGGGTGCTGCTGGCGGTCAACCCCGACGCCCATGCGCCGGCCGAGCTCGATTATGTGGCGTACGGCGTCGCCATGGCCCGCAAGGGGTGGCTGACAGCCGCCGATATCGTGAACACGCGGCCGGCGGCCGAGGCGCTGGCGCTGCTGCGGCGGAAAAGGAACTAACCGCGCAGCGGTTTGTCGGAATTTATCTATTTCCCGGAAATAATGGAGATCGGGCGGAGGGTAGAATGGGACGAACGGTGGTTGTCGGGTTCGGCAATCTGTTGATGAGTGACGATGGGGTGGGTATCCATGTCGTGCGCGAGCTGGCGACAAGAACGTTGCCTCCCGGCGTGGACACGGTGGATGGCGGCGTGGCGTCGCTGGATATACTGGGTTCGCTGCTTGACGCCGCCAGGATTATCATTGTCGACGCCCTCGCGGGCGGCGGCGAACCGGGATCGGTCTACCGCCTGACGCCGGACGATATTGGGACGGCAGCCGCGCCCCCCGGTTATTCGCTGCACGAATTCACCCTTCCCCAGACTCTGGCGCTCCTGGCCCGGTCGGCCACGCTGCCGCCCATCGTTATTTTCGGGGTGGAGCCGGCCGGCATGGACATGGGACTGGAGCTGTCGCCGCCGGTTGCGGCCGCGGCGAGGAGGGTGGCGGACTTGATCGCCGCGGAATTGGGAGGCTTAGACGATGCATGAGATGGCAATCGCCCAGGGAATCCTGGATATAGTGCTGCAGGCCGCGGCGGAAAATGACGCCGCGGCCGTCGTCCGCATCAAGCTGCAGGTGGGGGAGATGACCGAGGTGGTGCCTGAGGCGCTTACCTTCTGTTTCGCTTCGCTGGCGGCCGGGACGGCTGCTGCTGCTGCCGAGCTGGAGGTGGAGGTTATGCCACTCGTCGGCAGGTGCCGGGACTGCGGCCGCGAATTCCGCGTGGAGCGGTTCCGCTTCCTGTGTCCCGGATGCGGGTCGGCGGGGGTGGAGATCGTCTCCGGGCGGGAACTCCGGGTGGAGCATTTGGAGGTGGAATAATGGAAATCAAAGTTATGGCCAATATCCTCGATAAAAACGACCAAATCGCCGCCGCAGTAAATGCGCAGCTTTCGCGCCGCGGCATCTTCGTTCTCAACCTGCTGGGGTCGCCCGGCTCGGGCAAGACGGCGCTGCTGGAAAGGACGATCGCCGCCCTCAAGGACGAGCTGTCCATGGCGGTCATCGAGGGCGACCTGTTCACCGATAAGGACGCCGAACGCATCGCCCGCCAGGGGGTGCCGGTGGTGCAGATCAACACCGGCGGCGGCTGCCACCTCGACGCCAGCATGGTCAGGGGCGTCCTGGACAGGCTGGACCTGGAGCGTCTCGAACTGCTGATAATCGAGAATGTCGGCAACCTCGTCTGCCCGGCCGAGTTCAACATCGGCGAGGATATGAAGGCGACGGTGCTCAGCGTCACCGAGGGCGAGGACAAGCCGCTCAAATACCCGCTGGTTTTCAAGCAGGCCGGCGCCGCTGTCGTGAACAAGATCGACCTGCTGCCCTATACCAGCTTCGATCTGGCCGCCGCGACCGAGGATATCATGAGCATCAACCCGCAGATAACGCTTATAACGGCGTCGTGCCGCACCGGCGAAGGCCTGGAGGCCTGGTACGACTGGCTGCGGGCCCAGGTTGCGGTCAAGAAGGCTGCCGCCGGCCGGGAGGGAATTTAATATGCTGGCTTTGACGGGAGGAACGGTGCTGACGATGGCCGGGCCGGCCCTGCAAGGCGGCACGGTGCTGATCGAGGGCGGCAGGGTTGTCGCCGTCGGCGAGCGTGTGGCCGTGCCGGCGGCGGCGACCGTCATCGACGCGGCCGGCCGGTACGTGACGCCGGGGATTATCGACGCCCACACCCATCTTGGGGTGTATACCGAGTCGTATGCCTGGGCGGGGGAAGAGGTCAACGAGACCAGCAAGCCGACAACACCGGAGATGGACGTCATCGACGCCATTAACCCCGACGACGCCGGCCTGGCCGACGCCTTGGCCGGAGGAGTGACGACGGTCATGGTGGCGCCGGGGAGCGCCAACCCGGTGGGCGGCCAGTGCAGCGTCATCAAGACCCGCCGCCGCGCGGCGGTGGAGGAGATGCTGCTCAAGCGCCACGCCGGACTGAAGATTGCCTTCGGAGAGAACCCCCGGCGGGTTTACGGCGAGCAGAAAAAAGCCCCCGTCACCAGGATGGCGACCGCCGCTCTGGTGCGGGAGACGCTGCTCAGGGCGAAAGATTACCTCGCCCGCGCCGGCGAGAAGGACTGGAAGTACGATCTCGGCCTGGAGGCGGCGGCCAGGGTGCTGCGGGGCGAGATGCCTCTTCGGGCTCACGCCCATCGGGCGGACGATATCGTCACCGCGCTCAGGATTGCGGCCGAGTTCGGCGTGGAGGTAATCGTCGAGCACGCCACCGAAGGGCATAATATCGCCGAGCTGCTGGCCGCAAGGCAGGCAAAGCTGGTGGTGGGCCCCAACCTGACCACCCGCAGCAAGCTCGAGCTTAAGGACCGCAGCTTCGCAGCCCCGGCGGTGCTCGCCGCCCATGGCGTCCGCTTCGCCCTGATGAGCGACCACCCGGTGCTGCCTGCGGCTTTTCTGCCCGTGTATGCCGGGCTGGCGGTGCGGTTCGGTCTCCCTGAGGAGCAGGCGCTCAAGGCGATCACGGCCGAAGCGGCCGACATCCTCGGGGTCGGTAACAGGGTGGGCCGCATCGCGCCCGGCCTGGACGCGGATGTGGTGGTGTGGGACGGGCCGCCGCTGGCGGTGACTTCGCGGCCGCGGCTGGTCGTACTCGACGGTGCGGTGGGCGAAATCGACGCCGCCCAGACGATTTCCGCCTGGCGAGAATAGGGAAATGCCTGACCCGCTGGCCGGCAAGGCGGCGGGTCATTTTACACCCTGTTTCGGTAATAAAAGTTTCCGTGGTGGAAATAAATAGTTCCGATATTGTAAACGAAAGCTTCCGTAATAGACGAATCCCTTGCTGTATGCCGCTATTGTGTGCTGGCACAATTATTGCATTATTTAATCGTGTTTTGCACACAATCAACGTAAGTAGGGGGAATATAAGGATGCTTATCGGAGTTGCAAAGGAAATCAAGAATAATGAAAATCGGGTGGCCCTTACCCATGCCGGCGCGGCGACGCTTGTGGCCGCCGGTCACGACGTGATGGTGGAGGCCGGCGCCGGCCTCGGCAGCGGCATCAGCGATGCGGCCTACGAGAAGGCGGGCGCCCGGATTATCGCCGATAAACGCCGGCTGTTCGACGACGCCGAGATGATTATGAAGGTCAAGGAGCCGTTGGCGGCGGAATACGACCTCTTCCACGCCGGGCAGATCCTGTTCACTTATCTGCATCTGGCGCCCGAGCCCGCCCTGACCAAGGCGCTCCTCGACAAGAAGGTCGTCGGCATCGCCTACGAGACGATCGAAGGCCCCAACAGGTCGCTGCCGCTGCTGACGCCGATGAGCGAAGTGGCCGGCAGGATGTCGGTGCAGATCGGCGCCCAGTTCCTCGAAAAGCCGGAAGGCGGCAAGGGCATCCTGCTCGGCGGCGTGCCGGGCGTGGAACCTGCCCAGGTGGTCATCGTCGGCGGCGGCATCGTCGGCACCAACGCCGCCAAAATCGCGGTGGGCATGGGCGCGAGGGTCACGGTGATCGACCGCTCGACCGAGCGGCTGAATTATCTCGACGACCTGTTCAGCGGCCGCGTGGTGACGATTATGTCCAACAGCTATAATATCGCCTGCTGGGCCCGCAAGGCCGACCTGCTCATCGGCGCCGTGCTGCTGCCGGGGGCCAAGGCGCCCAAGCTGGTCAGCGAGGAAATGGTCAAGACAATGGAACCGGGCTCGGTGATTGTCGATGTCGCGATCGACCAGGGAGGTTCGGTGGCGACCATCGACCGCGTAACCACCCACAGCGAGCCGACGTATGTCAAGCACGGCGTGGTTCACTACGCGGTTGCCAATATGCCGGGCGCGGTGGCCCGCACGTCGACGTTCGCGCTCACAAACGCGACGCTCGGATATGCGCTGCAGATCGCCAACAACGGTTACCGGCAGGCAGTCATGGATAACGCCGGCCTGGCCAAGGGCGTCAATGTCGTGAACGGCAAGGTCACGTATCAGGCGGTGGCGGACGCGCTGGGGCTGGGGTATACGCCGCTGGCCGAAGCGCTTTAAGTCTTTAGGCAAAAATAAGCGGCCGATGATAAGGGATGGTGAAAATTCACCATCCCTTTAATTGCTTTTACATTTCTTGTAGGAATAATGCCGGTTGTTGTCGAAGAAAGCCAAATACGGGGACTTGTTATGTATAGACACTTCGATGGCGACTGAAGGAGTGGGAATATGGCCAAAAGACGCGGCGGCGGGGGAGGCGGCGGAGGGGGTCACGATGCGGCCGGCATGATGCGCTGGCTGCTGACTTACGCTGATCTGATCACCCTGATGATGGCTTTTTTCGTCATCATGTACGCGATGAGCAAGGCGGACGCGGCCAAGTTCAATTCTCTCAAGAACTCCCTGGCGGTGGCTTTTCGTACCGAAGGCTCGGCCTCAAGCCTTATTTATACCCAGCAGGGCACCCAGGCGGTCGAGCAGGCTATGAGCATGGACGGCAGCAGGGAGACGGAAGATTTCCAGGATATCATCCGGAAAGTCCAGGCGAATGTCAAGGACCAGAAGCAGATGGCGTTCGTCGTCGACGAGCGTGGGCTGACGATCCGTTTTCTGGATAATGTGCTGTTCGATCTCGGCCAGGCCGAACTGCGCCAGGAATCGTTGGCCATGCTGGACGCGGTCGGCCTCGCGCTGAAGAATACGCCGCGCTACATAAGGGTGGAGGGTCACGCCGACAACCTGCCGATCAACACGGTGCAGTTCCCTTCCAACTGGGAGTTGTCCGCCGCCCGTTCGATCGCGGTGACGCGCTATCTCATCGGCAAGCACGGCGCCGACCCCAGACGGTTGGCTTCGCTGGGCTACGGCGAGTACCGCCCCCTGTACCCCAACACATCAGACGAGAACCGGGCCAAGAACCGCCGGGTGGATGTCGTTATTTTGCGTAACGACCGGTCCGGCGGCGAAATCAGCACCTTCGACCCAATTAAAAGATGAATGTGTGGAGGCAGCATGGTACAAGACGATTGGGAGCTTTTTAAACAAAAACTTTTCGTAAAATCCAACATCGACCTTAATCAGTACAAGCCGGCGCAGATGCAGCGCAGGATAACCAACCTGATGAACCGGCACGGCGTATCGACTTATATGGCGTTTTTTCAATTGCTCGAAGGCAATCCGAAGATCTATAAGGATTTCATCGATTACCTGACAATCAACGTGACCGAGTTCTTCCGCACGCCGGAGAAGTTTGTGGAGCTGGAGGAAAAGGTTATCCCCGATCTGCTGGCGCGCAGTCCGCGCCTTAACGTCTGGAGCGCCGGGTGCTCGACGGGCGCAGAGCCGTATTCCCTGGCGATGATCCTGCTGCAGAAGGCCGCTTCGGCCCGCCACCGCATTCTGGCGACCGATCTCGATGTCGAGATGCTGGCCAAGGCCAAGCAGGGGGTTTATACGGCCGGCGAGCTGAAGAATATCCCCGCGCAGCGGCTTGACCGCTATTTCATCAAAAACGGCGATAGCTACGCCGTCAAGGACGAGATCAAGGCGTTGGTCGATTTTCAGCGCCACAATCTGCTGCTTGACAAGTTCGAAACCGGTTTCGACCTTATCCTTTGCCGCAATGTGGTCATCTATTTCACCGAGGAGGCCAAGGATGCCCTTTACCGGCGCTTCTTCGCCGCCCTGAAGCCGGGCGGGGTATTCTTCGTCGGCGGCACCGAGGCGATCCTCAATTTCCGCGATATCGGTTTTCAGCATTACCTGCCCTTTTTCTACCGCAAGCCGCTATAGCACGCCCCAGCCCGCCAGCAGGCGGAAGGTGCGGAGCAGGCCGTGGAGAAAGGTCTTGACGGCGGTCCGTTCGCTGATTTCGCGGCTGGCGACGATATCGACCGTCTTTTCGGCCTTGTCGCCGACGAAGAAGATGATTTCACCGATTTTCTGGCCCTGGTATACCGGGGCCTTGATTTTTTTCGGCAGGTCGACCTCCACTGTCACCCGCGGGTAGTCGGCGGCGGGGAGGACGAGGGCGGCCGGGGCGGCGGCGACGGCGTCAACCGTTGCGGCGAGGCCGCTTTCGACGGGCAGGGTGGCGATCAGGGCGCCCTGGTCAGCGTATTCGTAGAGGTCGTAGTTGTCGAACCCGAATTTGAGGAGCTGCATCGAGTCGTACCAACGGGAGTGGTCGTTAAGGACGACGGCGATCAGCTTATGGTTGCCGCGGGTGGCGCTGGATACGAGGCAGGGGCCGGCCTCGCCGGTTGTGCCGGTTTTCACGCCGTCCGCCTCTTCGAGCATCCACAGTAGCTTGTTGGTGTTGCGGAGGTTGACGTCTTTTTCGCGGCCGCGCCGGTCGAGCCATTCGATGCTGATTTCCTTGCTGCCGACGAGGGCGGCGAAGGTCGGGTCGGCGAGGGCGAAGCGGGCGAGGAGCGCGAGGTCGTAGGCTGAGGAGTAATGGCCGGGGGCGCTCAGGCCGTGGGGGTTGCGGAAGTGGGTGTCGGTGGCGCCAAGGGCGCGGGCCCGTTCGTTCATCTGCGCGACAAAGGCTTCATTCGTTCCGGCCAGATGCTCGGCGATGGCGACGGCGGCGTCGTTGCCCGAGCGCAGCAGCAGACCGCTTAATAGTTCGTGCAGGGAAAGGACCTGACCGGCGTAGAGGTGCATGGACGAGCCACGGGTGGCGGCCGCCCGCAGGCTGACCCTGACGGGATTGTCGAGGCGACCGCTCTCGATGGCGAGGATAGCGGTCATAATTTTGGTGGTGCTGGCCGGTGCGTTGTGTTCGCGGCTATTCTTCTCGAACAGCACGTCGCCGGTTTTGGCGTCGATCAGCACGCCCGCCCGCGCTTTTATCTGCGGCGGGGCGGCGGCCGCCTCCGGCCAGGCCGTCAGCCATATGCCGATGAACACGGCAAAGAAGGCGAGGGTTGTGCGGTGCCAAGCCATAGCGTCCCTCCTGTGCAAACTATTACATTATATTGCCGGCGGCGGCGGTTCATTCCGCCGGATGCTATGGATTAAGGCATACCGGCTATGCGAGAAAGGAATGGCGCCGGGGCAGGATTTTCCGCGGCCCGCACCGTATTAGATTTGTACCAGTGTTATTGAGAGGGGCGATTTGACATGATTAAAACCGATCCGTTAGTGATGATTCCCGGGCCGACGCCGGTGGCCGATCCCATCCGGCAGGCGATGGCTACCCAGACTTATGGCCATACCTACAGCGCATTTGTGAAGGTTTACAAGGAGTGCCTGGCCGGCCTCAAGACCATCTTTCAGGCCGAGCAGATGATCGTCGTCGGCGGGGCCGGCACGCTGTCGATGGAGATGGGCCTGATAAACACGGTAAGGGCCGGTGAGGAAATCCTCGTCGTCACCCACGGAGTGTTCGGCGACCGTTACGCTCTCGTGGCCAAGGCGCTTGGCATCAAGGCCGACGTCCTAAGCTGCCCGGTGGGCGAGCGGGTGCCGCTGGCCGCTATCGAGGCGAAGCTGGCGGCGAAGAAATATGCCGCCATGACCCTTACCCACGTGGATACTTCTTCGGGCGTTATGTCTCAGCCCAAGGAAGTGGGCGAACTGGCCAAGAAATATGGCACCCTGTTCATTCTCGACGGCGTGTGCGCCAGCGCCGGTATCCCTGAGCCGATGCAGGATTGGAACGTCGATGTCCTCGTCACCACCTGCCAGAAGGCTTTCGGGACGCCGCCCGGCCTGACGATGGTGGCTATAGGCGCCAAGGCTCTCGCCCGCCGCGAGTCGCTGGGCACCGTGCCGACCTATTATAGCGACTGGAAGAACTGGCTGCCGATCATGGATAACCCCAGCATGTATTTCGCCACCCCGCCGGTCAATCTTATCCTGGCGCTGGGCGAGTCGGTGAAGATCATCCTGGCCGAAGGGCTGGAGAACCGCTATGCCCGCCACGAGCGCATCGGCCGCAGCGTGCGGGCCGGACTTGCGGCGATCGGCGTCAAGACGGTTACGGCCGCCGAAGCGCTGGCGCCGACGCTGACGGTGGCTTATTATCCCGCCGGGGTTGACTGCGCCGCCTTCCGGGCCAAGATGGAAGACTACGGCGTGGTCGTGGCCGGCGCGCTGGGCGAGATCAAGGGTAAGGCGTTCCGGATCGGCCATATGGGTAATGTCTGCATTACCGAGATCGTCAAGACGCTGTCGTCGGTGGAACGGGCGCTGAACGCTCTCGGCGTGCCGGTACAGTCCGGCGCGGCGGTAGGCGCGGCCTGCGCCGAGTGGGACAAAGCCGCTGCTCCTTCCTGTTCGTGCGGCTGCGGGAAATAAGAATGACGAAGGGCCGGGGAAAAATCCCCGGCCTTTATATTTGTGTTGCCGGAGGTTGTCTAAAAAGCTCCAGATGCAAGGCGCACCGGATAAGCAGACACACGACGCTTTAGCGTCGATGTGATCGCTTATACCCGGAAGGGTGCGAGCGCGCCGCGCCGCGTACTAATCGTACGCAAGCAAGCGCTCTGAGGAGCAACGCCGCAGATGGACTTTTTAGGCAACCTCCCTATTTTGGCTTATAAGGTTTGAGCTGCTGCCACTGGCTGGCGATTTGTTGGTCATACCTCCTGATGGTCGCGGTGCGTTCGTTACGGAGGGACTGGATGCTGCCGAGGATGCTCTGGTCGAAGGCATAGACCTTGGTTTTGGGGACGGTGACGGGCTGGACGTACTCTTTGAGGCGGGTGGCGGCTTTGATGTTGGTTTTGCCTTCCTTGACGACGACCGCCGGTTCGAGCATGTCGGACCCCTCGTAGCGATGGATGAGGCAGTCGGGCTGGAGATGGTCGATGACGCTCTTGCTTTCGCCGTCGAGCACGACGGGGCAGCCGCAGCCGGGGCAGGCGGCCGCTTCGAGAGCCAGCCAGGAGTGACAGTTCGCGCATATGATTCCTTCCATGATTACACCTCCGCCTGGGTAGTGTGCCCGATACCCGTCCGGCGTATTAGCGGCGGGCGGGGGAAAATGTGTTGACAAGGGCGCGTCCGGTCTGCTATACTCATACCAAAATACATATATTAACATCGATGACCAGGAAGAGTACACATGGCAAGAGGGTTACAGCGAGCCAACGGTAGTGGGAGTTTGGCACTGCTCGACATGTCGAATGGGCCTGGGAGATACGGTCCGAGCCGCACACGCGGGGTAGGCGCCGTCGGAGTCTTCCTCCGTTAACGGGAAGCGGGTATCGGAGTCTGACTCCCGTACCATGTAAAGCTGGGCCGCTCAGGCGGCCAATTAGGGTGGCACCGCGGGTTAACCCCTCGTCCCTTCACACCGGGACGTGGGGTTTTTATATTTTCGTGGGGAGGTTTGGCGATGGCGGCGATTGTGTTCGATAATTTCAGTTATGCATACGACGGCGCCGTGAAGGCGCTGGACGGCGTCGGCCTTACCGTGGCCCGCGGCTCGTTCACCGTGGTGGCCGGACCGAGCGGCGCCGGCAAGACGACGCTGTGTCTGGCGGCGTGCGGCGTTGTACCCCATTATTTCGGAGGCAGCATGGCGGGCGGCGTAAGAGTGGCCGGGGTGGCTACCGCCGGCAGCAGCATGGGGGAACTTGCCGCCCATGTGGGCACGGTGCTGGAGGACTACGAGAGCCAGTTGGTGACGATGACGGTGGCCGAGGAGGTCGCTTTTGCTCTGGAGAATCGCGGCGTCGAGCACGACAGGATATCCCGCCGGATCGGCGAGGTGCTGGCCCAGGTAGGGCTGGCGGGGCTGGAGGACCGGGAGGTCGGTTCGCTGTCAGGCGGGCAGAAGCAGCGGCTGGCGATCGCCTCGGTGCTGGCGACCCGCCCGGAGATTCTCGTGCTTGACGAGCCGGCCTCGGCCCTCGATCCGGAGGGGGCGGAGGAGCTTTACGCCCTGCTGGCCGGGCTTAACAGCGAGTACGGTATGACGCTGCTGGTGGTGGAGCACGACCTGGCCCGGGTGCTGGCCTATGCCGATAACTTGGTGGTGCTGGCCGGCGGACGGGTGGCCTGCCAGGGGCGGCCGGAGGAGGTGCTGCCGGCGCTTGCCCGCAGGGGAGAGCTGGCGGCGATGGTGCCGCCGCTGTGGCAGCTCAAATTTGGCCTGGAGGAGCGGCTTGAGGCCGGGTTCGCCCCCTGGCGGCACGAGGGCGAGGCGGTCGAGGAACTGGGCGCTTTTATCGGCGCCCGTCGCCGGGAGGATACGAAAAGTGCTTGAAATCGAAAATGTGAGTTACTGCTATAAACCTGGCCAGTATGCTGTCAGCGATGTAAGCCTGACGGTGGGCGACGGCGAATTCGTGGCCATCGCCGGCCGCAACGGCAGCGGCAAAACGACCCTGACCCGCCTGGTGATGGGGCTGCTGCGGCCGACATCGGGCAGGATAGCGCTGGATGGCCGCGCGACAGCCGGGACAGCGACGGCGGCCATCGCCCGCCAGGTGGGCTATGTGTTCCAGAACCCTGACAGGCAGATATTCCGCGATTCGGTGGCCGAAGAAGCGGCTTACGGCCCCGAACAGCTCGGTTTCGCCGCCGACGCGGTCCGGGACGCGGTTGCCTCGGCCCTGGAGGCCACCGGCCTCGGCGCTTTGGCCGCCGCTTACCCGCGGACGCTGTCCAAGGGGCAGAAGCAGCGCCTGGCGATCGCTTCGGCCCTGGCCCTGTCGCCCCGCCTGCTGATCCTCGACGAGCCGACCAGCGGCCAGGACGCCCGCGAGAAGGCGGCGCTGATGGAGCTGCTGGCCGGGCTGAACGCCAAGGGTATGGCGATACTGCTGGTGACGCACGATATGGAGCTGCTGGCCCGCTACGCGCGGCGGGCGGTGGTGATGACCGCCGGCCGGGTGGTGTTCGACGGCGGCGTGCGTGAACTGTTCGCCGGCGACGCCGACGTGGGGGCCTGGGGTCTCCGCGAGCCGACGGCGGCGAAGGTGGCCAGGGGCCTTCGGGATTGCGGCGTGGCGCCGGGGCCGATCGTGCCGGAGGAACTGAGCGGCGAAATTTGTGTGGCGAGGAGGAGACTGTATGCGTAAGACGGCGCCCCTGACGAAAATAGCGATGGTTTTTCTCGTGTCGCTGTGGGCGATGCTTCTCGACTCGGCGGCCGCCCTGGCGCTGCTGACGACCGCGCTGGTGACGCTGTTCGCCTTATCAAAGACGCCGGCCGGCACCTACAAGGCTCTGGGCAGCCTGGGCATCTTCGCCGCGGCGCTGGCGGCCATGCAGTTCGCGCTGGGGGCGGAGGCGGAGTTTTCGGCGGTGGTCGGCATGCGCATGGCGATGATGACCGGCCTGTTCATCCTTCTGATGGCCACCACCCGCATCCAGGACCTCACCGCCTCGCTGGTGCGGCAACTGAGCATTCCGTACGAATACGCCTTTATGGTGACGGCTTCGCTGCGGTTCATCCCCGACCTGCTCGCCGAGATCAAGGCGGTGCAGGAAGCCCAGGCCTGCCGGGGCTACTCCAACAGGGGAAGCATCGTGCGGCGCATGAAAAATTACCTGACGATCGTTCAGCCGCTGGTGCTGCGGTCGGTGGCCCGCTCGGAGACGATGGCCATGAGCCTGGAGCTCAGGGGGTTCGGCGCCAGCCGGGCCGGGAGCTACGGCACCAGCATCGCGTTCGGCGCCCGCGACTACCTGGCGCTGACCGCGCTGGCGGCCGGCACGGCGGCGGTCGTGGCGATGAGGTTTTATCGGTAAGGTTCATAGAATACGCTGAAGGTTGCCTAATAAGAGCCAGATACAAGGCGCACCGCAGTCTGCGCCGCGCTGGCGTACTCGGACGTACGTCGAGCGCGCAGACGAGGAGCAACGCCGTAGCTGGCCTTAGTAGGCAACCGGGAATATGAGAAGTCGAGGAACGGGAATAGTACCCATGCAAGAGAGTCTCAGCGAGCCAACGATGGTGTGAGGTTGGCACCGCTCGGCATGGCGAATGGACCCGGGAGACACGGCCCGAGCCGCGCGAGCGGGGTAGGAGCCGTCGGATTCCCCCGTTAACGGGAAACGGATGGCGGCGCGCAGCGCCCTCATCCGGAAGAGTGAGCCGCGTTGCGGCTAACTTGGGTGGCACCACGGGCAAAAGACCCGTCCCTGGCTGGGGACGGGTCTTTTTATATGCACTTTTAAATAACGGGAGGAGAATAAAAATGGAAAACAGAGACAATCAGGAACTCATCCGCGTGGCGAAGACCGGGAGCAATACCAGAGGGGTGGCGGTTACTGCCCTGTTGTTGGCCATCGGCGTTATTTTGCGGCTTGTCAGCCCGAGCATAGCGGGCATCACCCCCAACTGGCTGATCGCCATGTACTGTCTGGCCATCCTCATCGTGCGGCCCGGCCTGAAACAGTCGGCGGGCATCGGCTTGGTGGCCGGCGTGGTCTGCATGGCGACCTCCAAGGCGATCTTCCCTTACGCGAACCTCATCAGCGAGCCGGTCGGCGCGGTGGCCTGCGCCCTTGTGGCCGGTCTCACCGGGCGGCTGAAGATATTCGGCCTGACCCTCCAGCCGGCGGTCAGCACCTTCATCGGTACCCTTGTCAGCGGCTTTGTCTTCATCACCCTCACTAAGTTCGTGATGAACATCCCGATGCAGGTTTATCTCTACGGCATGCTGCCGGTGGTGCTGACGGTGGGGGCGGTGAACTGCGTCGTCGCCCAGGTGCTCTATTTCCCGGCTGTGAAGCTTTTTGCCGGCAAACCGGCGGATGTTGCCGCAGAGGAGGAGAAAGCATGATCTGGAACTATACGATGGAGCAGGGCAGCCGCTCGCAGATCGAGGAACTGCAGCTAACCCGTCTGCGCGAGGTTGTCGAGCGGACTTATCATAATGTACCGTCCTACCGGGCCAAGATGGCGGCTAAAGGGGTCGAGCCGGAAGATATCCGTACCCTGGCCGATATCGGCAAGCTGCCTTTCACGACCAAGCAGGATATGCGCGACGCTTACCCTTACGGGATGCTGGCCGTGCCGATGAAGCAGATCGTCAGGGTACACTGCTCCAGCGGCACCACCGGTCGGCCGACCGTTGTCGCCTATACCCGCCACGATCTTGGGGTATGGGCCGAGGTGCTGGCGCGGACGCTGGTGGCCGGCGGGCTGACGGACAGTTCGGTTTTCCAGGTGGCGGTCAATTACGGGCTGTTCACCGGCGGCCTCGGCTTCCATTACGCCGCCGAGCTTGTGGGCGCCTCGGTCGTGCCGATCTCGGGCGGCAATACGGCCCGCCAGGTCATGCTGATGAAAGATTTCGGCACAACGGCGATGATAATCACGCCTTCGTATTCTCTGCACCTTGCCGAGACGATGCGGGAGATGGGCGTCAAGCCCGAAGATACCGCGCTGCAGTCGATTTTCTGCGGGGCGGAGACGTGGTCCGACCGCATGCACGACCAGGTCGAGGAAACATACGGCGTCAAGGCGTTCGATGTCTATGGCCTGAGCGAGATAATCGGGCCGGGGGTGGCGTGCGAGTGTTCCGCCCACGACGGCCTCCACATCCAGGAGGATCATTTTTATACCGAGATCATCGACCCGGAAAGCGGCGAAGTGCTGCCTGAAGGGGCGAAGGGCGAGGTGGTCATCACCACCCTGACCAAGGAAGGCATGCCGATGATCCGCTACCGCACCCGCGACCTGTCCGCTCTCCGGCGGGAGCAGTGCGCCTGCGGCCGGACCCAGACCCGCATGGACCGGGTGCTCGGGCGGAGCGACGACATGCTCATCATCCGCGGCGTGAATGTATTTCCCTCGCAGGTCGAGGATGTGCTGCTAAGCCTTGGCGAGACAGCGCCCCATTACCAGCTGCTGGTCGAGCGGGAGGGCAGCCTCGACAAGCTCACCGTGCTGGTCGAGAAGGCCAACGGCCTGGTCGACGGCCCGCCCGAAGCGGTGCGCGCCGCCGAGCACAAGGTCCAGGAGCGGATGAAGGCGGCGACCGGCCTCAGCCCGCTGGTGCGGCTGGTGCCGCCGAAGACGATCGAGAGGAGCGAGGGCAAGGCCAAGCGGGTCATCGACAAGCGTGCCATGTAAAGGCCCGCCTCTCCTTCGGGGGCAACCGCAAAGAGGGGAATATTAGTTTTGTGGCCTTGTGTCGAAAAGCACGAGGCCTTTTTGTTTGGCTGTGAGTATTTCGTGGAGGAGGAGTTCCCGCCGGCGGAGAAATATCCGGTGAATGCCGTTGCCTTAGTGATTTTGCCGGCTGCCGGCGACATATAGCGCGGGAGGGTCAGATGAAAACACGGTGCGACTTATCTGTTTTCGGGCGGTTCAATTTCGATTATCAGCCGGTTGGCGTGAAATTTCTTTTGGCAAAGCCGGACGGGCTGGAGCGGCTCAATAAAAAGGCGGCCTTTTGTCAGATGCTGAGAGAGGCGCAGGACGGGGGCGCCTTCTATACGACAAAGGACGAGCACGAGTGCAAGGTGGGACCGATACTCCTGGGCATGGATAAACCCGATCCGGTTTTTGAAAGCGGGATGATCGGCCCTAAGCTGGGAGTATACGAGGATGCCAGGGCAAACAGAAGAATTTACGATAAGATGTCGCGGCTGGCGGAGGGCAGTGTCAACTATGTAGCTTTCGCTCCGCTGCCCCGTCTGTCCTTTGACCCCGACCTGCTGATCGTTACCGCCAGACCCAGCCAGGCGGAGATCGTGCTGAGGGCTGCGGGCTATAAGACCGGGGCGGGGTGGAACGCCAGGGGGACGACGGTGGCAGGGTGCGCGTGGCTATATATGCACCCTTATATTCACGGCGAAGTAAACATGATGGTCACCGGACTGCACCACGGCATGAAGGCGCGGAACCTGTTCCCGGAAGGGCTGCTGCTGTTGTCGCTCCCCTTTGACGTGCTTCCCGGCCTTGTGGACAGCCTCAACACAATGGAGTGGGAGCTGCCGCAGTACCGTTCCACCCCGGAAGAGCACGCGGCCAGGATGAAAAGAATCGCCGCAGAAGTGAGGCGGGAACTGGAAAAGTAGACGATCAAAATGTAATTTCCACTGATAGCCAGGACAAGAAAAAAATATATACTTGATTAACCACCCCTCTAAGGGGTATACTATCAGGTGTAGAACGCTTGATTGCCAGGTGTTCTTCCTTCTCAATAGTATCGGCAAAGTACTATCAGCACAGGCTACCAATGCTTGTCTTTTGGGGCATTAGCTCAGCGGGAGAGCGCTTGATTCACATTCAAGAGGCCGCTGGTTCGAAACCAGCATGCCCCACCAGGAAACAAAACCTTCGCAGTATTTCTGCGAAGGTTTTTTGTGTCTCGCGCCAGCTTTGGAATATCAGGAATTTTCCGCCGGTCTTTTTCGGCTGCGGGGCGCATATACTGCCCCTGTAGTTTAAAATGGGGGGCGGTTTTGTTGAATCACCGTAGCGTTTTCAGAAGATATGTCGTCGAGGCGCTGGCCTGTCGGGCGGGTATTCCGCTGGCGGAGGCGGCGGCAATGGTGGAAGAGTCTCAGCTTGGGGCGCTGGCTGTCGGCAAGCAGAATTTCCTGTCGTATAAAGGGCCGGATTACTGGGCGGAAAAGATTCTGGAGCAATTCGGCAGGAAAATATTGCGCGGTGCAGAATAATAACGAAAACGACCGCGCCGGCAATGAAGCCACACTGTTTTCAGTGCGGCTTTTATTATTTTACTCTTGGGCGCCGCAATCTCTTTGCCGGGCGCGGCAGGACTTATCGCAAGCAGGGAGTATATATTAGGTGACAGTTTATGGTGCGGAGGGGAGTGGCTCCGGGATGTCGGTTGGGATAGATCTGAGGCAGGAGATTATGCGGGTAAACAACAATGTCAATATCAGCATATTCGGTACCGGCCTGAGAAAGCAGCGGGTGCTGGTTTCGGAGGACAAAATCATCATAACCGCCGACCATAAGCGCGTCCCGGCCCTTGCTGCGCTGGACAAGCTGGAGCGCATGACAACCCGCAACACCGACGTGGCCATTCTCGACGAGTTCAAGCGGCGGCTGCGGGTGGCGCTGACCGAGCAACTGAAGATGCCGGTGCTTAGCGTGATGAAGGATTACGACCCCGACCAGGAGCTTGCAGTGACGGTGATAATCGTGGAAGAGTCGTTTATGCGCAAGCATCAGGAAGTGGCCCGTTAAAAAAATATTAAAATTATTCTGTTTAATAAAAGGAATATTCCCCCAAAAGGCGAATAATGAAAAATAAGCTCATCAACGATGAGCGGCAACAGACAAATCGATAGACCCGGTCTGGTCGTAGGAGCTCCATTAGGAGAGCCGAAAGCTACCGCTTTTTCGGAATGGCGGCCGCGCATGCGGAATGCAGCGTTTGCGCGAACATCATTACCGGTGCGGTAGCTTTTTTGTTTTGGCGGGTACGACCGGCGGGTGACGAAGAAAAGGGAGGCATGAGGGTGGCAAAGGTCAGGGATGTGCTTGATGCTCTCGACAAGATCACCGGCGGTCGGTGCGTGAAAGACCCGGAGGATATTTACAGCGGTAGGCACAAGTTCGTTATCCGCAAATCGTCGGATGTGCCGGGCAAAGCATGCCTGGAGACGCCGGGCCTGGTATGCGGCAATCCGGAGGCTGCCGTCAATAAGCTCGCCGTGACGATGACACTGACGGAGTGCAATATCGAATTGGCAGGGGCCACGGGGGTGGATGCAATTGTCGCTCATCACCCGCTGGCCGAGGCCGCTAACACCGGTGGCGTGCCGATGCGCACTTACCTCGACCTGTACGGCTTAGCCGCGTTCGAATTGCATGAGGCGTTCCACGGCCTGCACCCCGGCCTGTCCTTCATCCACGGGCACCAGGTCTTTCACGCCGATATCGCCTTCGGGGGCGTGCCGGGCAATATCCTGTTCGTCGGCAAGGCGCTCAAAGGGGTGAATACGCTGGGGGACATGATCGACCGCCTCGATTATTTCATGGGGATGGACGAAGAGAAGCGGATGCTGATGGCCGAACGCGTCGCGCGCGGCTGCGACGGGATAATCGAGACGAATGTGGCCACCGGCGGCGTTATCCTTTTAGGCGACAGGGACAGCAAGGTGAGCACGGTCATCCACATTTTCCCCCACACGGGGTTTACGCCTGCGCATCTGGAGCAGGTCAAAAGCCGCTTCCCGGAGGCGGACACCGTGCTGGCGTCGATCAGCCGCGTGTACGGCGATCATCCGCTGATTGCCAAGGCCAAGGAACTCGGCATGAATTTTATCGTCGGCAATTCCCACGCCATGGAGATTCTGGAGAACGGCATGCCGATGGCTGTCGCTTTGCAGATGCTGCTGCCGGAGGTGGAGGTTGTGCTGTTCCGCGAACGGATCACCTCGACACCGATTAGTGTGGCCGGAACGCCGGCAATCCGCGAGTACGCCCGCGACATCGCCCAGCAGTACCTCGTCAACAGGGCGGCGGACGACGCCAAGGAGGTGAAGCGCCGGGCCTGAGCGGCCGGCAGATCCGGCCGGGTATTTGCACTCATTATTAAAAAGGAGGGAATGTAATGGCAAGTATTTCCGAACGTGTGAGCAACCTTCCTCTCGGTGCATTCCACTGGCGATTACTGGTGCTAATCGGATCGGGCATTGCTTTCGAGGCCCTCGATACCGCGCTGATCGCTTTCGTGCTGGCGAAGATGATCGGTTCGTGGAGCCTTACCCCGGTCCAGATGGGCTACATCGGCAGCGCCGCCCTCGTCGGCATGTGTCTGGGCGCCATTTGCTCCGGCACACTGGCCGACCGCATCGGTCGCAAGGCGATGTTCGCCGCGACGCTGGCGGTATACAGCGTGGGCACCGCGCTGTGCGCCTTTTCATGGAATCTCGAATCGCTGCTGTTGTTCCGCTTTATCGTCGGCTTCGGGGTCGGCGGACAGCCGCCGGTGGCCAACGCCCTGATGAGCGAATACGCCCCCGCCAAACACCGCGGCAAGATGCTGGTGCTCCAGAACTGTTCCTGGGCGGTCGGCTGGCTGGTGGCCTCGCTGATTTCCTACACCATCATCCCCAAATTCGGCTGGCAGCTGGCGTTCATCATCGGCGCGGCGCCGGCGCTCCTGGTTGTCTATGTTTACAGGACTTTGCCCGAATCGGCCCTGTATCTCGAAAGCAAAGGCCGCTACCAGGAAGCCCACGAGCAGGTCGCCAAGATCGAGCGCGAGCTGGGCGTGCCGGTGGGCGAGCCGCCCAAGCCGTCGGAGATTTCTAAGGTCGAGGTCGGCAAGACGGTCAGCTTCTTCGACCTGTGGGGCCCGACCTTCATCCGCCGCACCATCTGCCTGTGGATACTGTGGTTCGGCATCGTGTTCGCCTACTACGGCATGTTCACCTGGCTGCCGTCTCTCTTGGTCAAGGGCGGCCACACGCTGGTCCGGTCGTTCGAATACATGATGTGGATGACGATGGCCCAGGTCCCCGGCTACTTTGCCGCCGCCTATCTGGTAGACAAGATAGGCCGCCGGGCGACGCTGGGGAGCTTCCTGGCCGTAACCGCCGTTTCCGCCTATATGTTCGGCAACGCCGGATCCGTAACCCAGATAGTTTTCTGGGGCTGCATGATCTCCTTCTTCAACCTCGGCGCCTGGGGCATCACCCACGCTTACTCGGCCGAGCAGTACCCGACTTACGCCCGCGCCACCGGGGTGGGCTGGGCCGCGGCTTTCGGCCGGACGGGCGGCATCATCGCCCCGATCGTCGTCGGCTGGATAATGACCGGCCCGGAAAAAATCCCGACCGTGTTTATGATGTTCACCGCCGTGCTGGCAGTCATCGCCGCCAACATATTCTTCCTCGGGCGGGAAACGGCCGGCAAGACGCTCGATGAACTCACCGCGAAGGACATGGTCGCGGTGCCCGCGCCGGCGGCTACCCAGACCAAATCGGAATAGGCCACGCAAGGAACGTCAAAAGAGAGGCTCGCATGAGCCTCTCTTTATCGTATGGCGAGCTTGAAGACCGCCCGCGGGCCGTTTACCGTCGTGCCCGGGACTATTGCTGGCAGCCTTCCTTGCAGTGGGTGACGGGTCTAAGCATCATCCAGACCATGGCGGCGACCTCCTTTGGGTGATATGTAGAAGAAGGGGAGATGGATTTGTCTGGAGGGGGACTCGTGCGGGTAAAGAATGCTTCACTTGGCCCCATCTCCATCCTTCGCCTTAATTATAGCAAAGAATAAAATAAATTACAATAATTATTTATAAATATTTATTATTAATTTACGGCGATAAAAAAGCTCCGCCGGCACGGAGCTTTTTCGGTATTACGATTCGTCGTCGACTGTCGCCCACAGGATCTCGCGGGTGTAGCCGGCGGCCAGGTCGGGCGGCAGGTCGGCGCCGTAGCTGCTGTAGACTATCTGCAGGTCGGGGGTGAGAATGCCGAAGGCGAGTGAGCGGTTTTCCACTTCGTCCCGCCGCCAGACGAATGCCTGGGAGTAGCCGTTGTCGCCGATGAAGAAGGCGATGACGTTATCGCCGCGGAACCAGTAGTGGCACCAGCCGTCGTGGCCGTAGCGGCGGTGGCGCTCCCGGTAGGCCGGGTGGCCGTAGCGCGATTCGAGGAGATAGAAGTAATCGCTGTCCTGCGGTTCGAAGTGGATGTAGAGCGCCCGGTCGCGGCGGTCGTCGGCGTAGCAGGCGCCGAGGCTGCGCACGTGGTGGGACGAGAACCAGGACCAGTCGCGGAAGTGGCGGGGCCATTCATCGCCGGTAGGCCAGTGCTGAAGCCGGCTGTGGTAGCGGTGGATGTCGTGGCGGCCGTGGTTTGCGGGCGGGTTGATCTTGTCGCGGTTTTTTGCCGGATGGCGGTCGTTGTTGCGCGTTAGCTGGCGGTTGTTGCCGTCGGGCCTTTTGGCGCCGATCCTGTCCGGCCCTTGGGGCTGGCGGTTATGGTGTTTTACTTGGTCGCGGCTGTGGTTCGCGGGTGTGCGGCCGCTTATTTTTGCGGGGTGTCGGTCTTGGCGGTTTTGCTTGATCTGGGTGCGGTTATGGGCCGGCGGGGCCTTGACGCTTTCTTTGCCGGGGGCTTTGTGGCGCTTGACGCCGGTCGGCTGCTTTGCCGTTTTCCGCTGCTCTTCTTTGCCCTGCCGTTTGTGCTGGTCGTGATTTTGCGCCGGGCCCGCCCACGCGACCGAGACCGTGGCGAACGACAGCAACAGCGCGACGGCGACCAGGCCAAGGAGCTTTTTCATACAGGGCCCTCCTTTCATGCCGTTGGGACGACCGGCAGCTCCGGCGGCGCAGGTTTTGCCCGCCGGGAGGCCGGGGACAACCTTCGAGGCTGTTGATACATTTGTCGGTATATTGTATGACGGAAAGGCGCGAATTGATGACAAAAACTGCGGCAGGAATCGGCCCGCAGACGTCCAATATAACTGGTAATATACTCCAAATAAGGAGGTCGCGCGTGTGAAGAAATGGCGAGTGGGTCTGGTGGCTCTTCTGGCCCTGCTGCTGGCCGGACTGGGCGCCGGGCCGGTATTGGGCGCTCCGGGGCCGGATACGGCCGAGCCGCTGGAGAAGTGGGTAGGCAAGGTTTTTGTCGTGTTGCCCCTGGAGCGCGGCAAAAAGGCGGAAGGCTACGCCTTTACCCTGGCGGCGCCGCGGCCCGAACTGCTGACCGCGGGAGGCAATATCCGCGCCGACTGGCTCGAAGGAAAACGGCTGGAGGTGGTGGCGGTGAAAAAACTGCCTGCCTTCGATCAGGGGCCGCTGGTCAACGACTATGAGGTCGTATTCCGCATCCAGGGCGGTGACGCGTCCCTGACCGCCAAGGCACAGGGCGGCCAGGTGGCGCAGCTGGTGCCGGCCGACGACCTGGCGGCGGCGCAGAAGCAGTTCGCCGCCAAGGAGGTATTTTCGAAGCGGCTGGCCATCCCCGCCTACCAGGAAGAACCCGGCACCATCCGGGTGAAGATCAATGAACCGCTGACTGTGGAGGATGTGATCGCCGGCATCGATGCCGACGAGCCTATCTGGCTGGTGGTATCGACCGCCGACAAACGCAAAGGTTACATCGCTATCGCCTACAGCCTGACGAACGTGCAGCACGGTTTTTGGCCGTCCGCCAAACCGTGGGAATCGGTGCTGTTCGAGAGCGACCCGCGGCTGCTTTTCGCCTGGGACGACCAGACCTGGGCAGCCATCAACGACGGGGTGGCTAAGGCCGGCATGGTTCCCGACCAGGTACGGCTGGCCTGGGGTGAGCCGCTGAGTATCGTGCAGAGTGCAGGGGAAGAGACGTGGCACTACCCCGATAAGATCGTCAAGTTCCATCCCGCGACCGGGTTGTTCCTCATCCAGAGCCGCTGACGGAAAAAAGGCCTCGCTCGGCGCGAGGCCTTTGGCATAAAAAAGCCTGCGCATGACGCGCAGGCGAATAAGACAAAAGACGCCGCTTTTACGGGCAACGGGGTTTATCGTCGTCACCGCCCTGCCGGCGGCGGCCCCGCCACCAGAAGTAGCCGTAGCCGGTTGCCACGATGAGGAGGAGCAGCAACAGGCGCAGTGAGTTATCCCGGGCGAAAGCCAGCTGGTGGCCGACCAGCACCTCAAGGACGATTGAAGGGAATTTGCCGATTAGGGTAGCCCACAACATATCGGCGAAGGACATGCTGCTGACTGCCCCCAGGAGGGTTATGAGTCCCGAGGGGGCCAGAGGAATTAGCCGGGCGACAAGCATGGCCTTGAAACCGTTTTTGCCGCTGAATTCGTCGGCGACCGCAAGGCGCGGGCTGCGGCAGATGATGCGGCGGGCGGTCTGCTGGAGAAGGCTGCGCCACAGGAGGAAGGCGATGACTGTGCCCAGACACTCGCCCACCCACGACACGACAATGCCGCCGCCGAGGCCGAAGACGACGGCGTTGGCGCCGGAGATGAGCACGGTGGGGAGGACGCCGGAGAGGTTGATGATGATGTTTATCAGGATGCTGACCGCCACCGTCCAGGAGCCGAAAGAGCGAAGGTAGGCGGCAATGTCCTGGGCGTCGCCCGCGCGAATGAGCTCCAATACCTGAGGGAAAAAAGCGGGCTGAGCAAGGTGGATGGCGGCCGCCAGGGCGGCGATGGCGACCCAGGGCCACAATTGTTTCAGCATGATGTCCTCGCAGTAATTTGTTCCCCGTCCGGCGGGGTCTTCTTACATAATAAGAGGAAAGGAGGTTTTTCGTCAAACGGCGGGGAATATTTTCGGCAAGCGAGGTGTTACGATGATGGAGAAAGAAATGCTGCGGCGTTCCACGGAGGGGCTGTGCGCGCTTTTCAGCCGGTGCGACCCGGCGGATCTCGGCCTATTGCGGGATTATAACTTTGGCGAGGCTGCCGGCGAAAAAACGTGCGACGAACTGGTGGCCCGGATTCGCTACAACGGTTCGAACACCATCGCCCACCTGCTGGGCAGGGACGCGGAGTATCTGGATATCGTCCGCAACGTGGCCGATAAGGTGCATGTGCCATGGTCGCCCGAAGAGGACGAAGAGGCGGTCGAGAAGAAAATCCTCGGGGCGATTTTTGCCCGCGCCTGGCAGAAGATGTCGCCGGCCGAGCGCGCGCCCATCGAAAAACTGTTCACCGAGCAGGGTCTGGAGACCGAACGGATCAGCAGGCTGCTGGTCGAAGGCACGATCGTGGATTTCATGCCGACGATCGGCTACCTGGTAACGTGGAATATCGCCCGCATTGTGGCGTTGGCTGCGGCCCGCCAGGCCGGCGTCGAAGCGCTCGGGGGGCTGGTGGCCGGAGGGCTGAACATGCTGCTGGGCCCGTTGGGCATCATCCTGGGGATCGTCATCGTTTCGGTTGACCTCGCCGGCCCGGCGTACCGCAAGATAATCCCCACCGTGCTGCAGATAGCCTACCTGCGTCAGAAAGCCGGCGTAGAAAACCGTACGCCGTCCGGCAATGGCACTAATTGACAGGTGGGAAGCGCTACTGGTATCATAGAGATAATAAGATAGTTGTACATATGTCAGCGCCGACAGTCGCCGGGATGATACCGGGGCGATAAGATGAATAGCCCCGTTTAAGCGTCATGCCTTTGGCCGCCGACTTTGGGCGTGTCTGACGAGATTCGGAGAAAAAGGAGGGAACCTTCCAGCAATGCCTGGTAGGTTCTTTTTGCTGATTGCCGTGTTTCGGCAAAATTTTTCGGAATCGCTGGGGTAAAATTATCCCTGTTGGCCAAATACAAAGAGACGGGGAATTATGATGAGTCATCTGAGGGCAATAAGCGGCTACGACCGGTACCTCTTCCACGAAGGCCGCCATTTCCGCAGTTACCGGATGCTGGGTGCGCAGCCGGCGGAGAAGGCGGGCGTGAAGGGGGTCCGCTTCGCCGTCTGGGCGCCGAACGCGAGGTCGGTGAGGGTGACCGGCGACTTCAACGGCTGGACGGGCGACCAGATGAGGCGGCTGAAATCCTCCGGCATCTGGGAGCTGTTCGTGCCTGGGCTAGGTCGCGGGGCGCTTTACAAATACCAGATCGTGTCTGCCGACGGCGATGTGCGCGAAAAAGCCGATCCGTACGCCTTCTGGGCCGAGGTGAGGCCGCTGAGCGCTTCGCGGGTGCACGGGCTGGACGGCTACCAGTGGGGCGATAGCCAGTGGCAGGGCGGCGAACGGACCACCGGCGGCGTTAACAAGCCGCTGGCCATCTACGAGGTGCATCTCGGCTCGTGGCGGCGCAAACCGGACGGCAGTTTCTACTCTTATCGCGAACTGGCCGACGAGCTGAGCGATTATGCCGTCGATATGGGGTTTACCCATCTAGAGTTGTTGCCGGTCGCCGAGCATCCGCTCGATGCTTCCTGGGGGTACCAGGCGACGGGCTACTATGCCCCCACCAGCCGCTACGGCAGCCCCGACGATTTCAAGTACTTTGTAGACCGCTGCCACCAAAAGGGGCTGGGCGTCATCCTCGACTGGGTGCCGGGACACTTCTGCAAGGACGACCACGGCCTCAGACTGTTCGACGGCAGTCCGCAGTTCGAGTGCGGGTGGCCGGCCAGAGCCGAGAACCTTGGCTGGGGCACGCTCAACTTCGATTTCGGCAAACCGGAGGTATGGAGTTTCCTCATATCGAACGCTTTGTACTGGTTCGATGTCTTCCACCTCGACGGCCTGCGGGTGGACGCCGTGGCCAACATGATTTACCTGGACTACGGCCGGCAGGAGGGCGGGGAGTGGCTGCCCAACGAGCACGGCGGCCGGGAGAACCTCGACGCCATCGCTTTCCTCAAGAAGCTCAACGAGGTCGTCCATTATTATTACCCACGGGCGCTGGTCATAGCCGAGGAGTCGACGTCCTGGCCGCTGGTGTCGCGGCCGGTGTACCTTGGCGGCCTGGGGTTCGACTACAAATGGAACATGGGCTGGATGAACGACACGCTCCGCTACGTCTCCCTCGATCCGGTGCACCGCCAGTGGGAGCACCGCCTGCTGACTTTTTCGATGATGTACGCCTTTTCTGAGAATTTTCTCCTTCCGCTGTCGCATGACGAGGTGGTGCACGGCAAGAAGTCGCTGCTCGATAAGATGCCGGGCGACTACTGGCAGAAGTTCGCCAACCTGCGGGCCTTCTACGGGTATTTCATGGCCCATCCCGGCAAGAAGCTGCTGTTCATGGGCGGCGAGTTCGGTCAGTTCAGCGAGTGGTACGAGGCCCGCGGCCTCGACTGGATGCTTTTAGGCTACGAGCTGCACGGCAAGCTGCACGGCTATACCCGCGAGCTTGTCCGTTTCTACCGTGACGACCGGTGCCTGTGGCAAAACGACGACAACTGGCGGGGGTTCGAATGGATCGACTGCCATGACAGCCGCCAGAGCGTGATAAGCTTCCTCCGCCGCGCCGACGACGGCGAATGCACGGTGGCGGTGACCAATTTTACCCCGGTTGTCCGGCGCGGCTACCGCATCGGCGTACCGGAGGCCGGCTGTTACCGCGAGGTGATGAACAGCGACCGTGCGGAGTTCGGCGGCTCGGGGGTGACGAACGGCGAGCTTTGCGCCGAGCAGCAGCCCTGGCACAGCCAGCCATTCTCCGTCGTTCTGACTGTGCCGCCGCTGGCTACGGTTTACATCAAGAAGGAAGCGACTATGGAGGAGTAGGGAGGAGAAGAGATGCTGCACAAGGAATGCGTGGCCATGATTCTTGCCGGCGGCCAAGGCAGCCGGCTGGGCGTGCTCACCAAGACGGTGGCCAAACCGGCGGTGCCCTTCGGCGGCAAATACCGGCTGATCGATTTCACGCTGAGCAACTGCCATAATTCCGGCATCGACACGGTAGGCGTCCTTACCCAGTACCAGCCGTTCGAGCTGCATAACTATATCGGCATCGGCGCCCCGTGGGATCTTGACCGCAACACCGGCGGGGTGCATATCCTGCCTCCCTTCGTGAGGGCCAGGGGCGGCGAATGGTACCAGGGGACCGCTAACGCCATCCACCAGAACGCCACCTTTATCGAACAGTTCAGCCCCCAGTACGTGGTGATACTGTCCGGCGACCATATCTATAAAATGGACTATGCCAGCATGCTGGCCTTCCATAAGCAGACGGAGGCCGACGCCACCATCGCCGTCATCGAGGTGCCCTGGAAGGAGGCCAGCCGCTTCGGCATCATGAGCGCCGACCAGGAGGGCCGCATTACCGAGTTTGCCGAGAAGCCGAAGCAGCCCAAGAGCAACCTGGCTTCGATGGGGGTATATGTTTTCTCCTGGAAGGTTTTGAGAAAATACCTTGAATTGGACGAAAAAGACAAATTCTCCAGCCACGATTTCGGCAAGAACGTCATCCCCGCCATGCTGGGCAGCGGCCGGAAGATGATGGCGTACGCCTTCGACGGCTACTGGCGGGACGTCGGCACGGTCGAGAGCCTGTGGGAGGCCAACATGGATCTTCTGAGCGACCGGCCCGAGCTCGACCTCTACGATCCCAGCCGGCGCATCTATTCGATCAACCCCACGCAGCCGCCCCATTTCGTGGCCGAGGGCGGCAAGGTCAGGCGGGTAATCGCCAGCGTTGGCTGCCGCATTTTCGGCGAGGTCGAGAACGCGGTGCTCTTCCCCGGCGTCCACGTCGCTCCCGGGGCGGTCGTCAAGGATTCGGTGATAATGCAGGATGTCCGGATCGGGGCGAACACGGTCATTGAGCGGGCGATCGTCGGCCAGGACGCCGTCATCGGCGACGGCTGTCAGATCGGTCTGGTCGGCGATGCCGCTTCCGAGGCGATCACGGTGATCGGCGAGCGGGCCCGCGTCAGCGCCGATACCGTCGTTCCGCGCGGCGCGGTGGTAGAATAGGGAGCCGCGGGCGCGGCAGCAAGGAGGGGCGAAGATGAAAAACGTTCTGGGGCTTATCAACCTCCACGAGAACGAGGAATTGCTCAAGGAGCTCACCCGCCACCGGCCGCTGGCGGCGGTGCCTTTTGGCGGCCGGTACCGGCTTATCGATTTCGCGCTGTCCAACATGGTCAACTCGGGCATCGTCAACGTCGGCATCGTTGTCAAGAACAAGGCCCGGTCGATAATGGACCACCTGCGGTCAGGCAAGGAATGGGACCTGGCCCGCAAGCGCGACGGCCTGTTTGTCCTGCCGCCGCCCGACCATATCCACTACTCGAACAGCATCTACAAGGGTGACCTTGAGCATTTTCACAGCCACGTCGATTTCCTGCAGCGCAGCAGCCAGGAATACGTAATCGTCGCCGGCAGCCATACCGTCTACAACACCGACTATCGGGAGGCGTTCCGCTTCCACCAGGAGAAGCAGGCCGACATCACGATAATATATAAGGATGAACCGCCCGTGCCCGGCAAGCAGTATTCGCTGGCCACAGCGGTGACGGTCGACGGCGACGGCCGCGTCACCGACATGCACGTCACCACCGGCCGCGTCGCGGGAGGCCCCATCTGCCTCGAAACATTCATCATGCGCAAATCGCTGCTGCTCCAGATTATCGAGGACTGCATCGCCCACGGCGAATACGACTTCGTCAAGGAGGGCATTGTCAAACGCCTCGGCCGGCATAAAATTTTCGGTTTTCCTTTTACTGGCTATATGGCCAAAATCAATTCCGTCCAGGCCTACTTCCGCGCCAACATGGACCTGCTGCACCCCGAAATATGGCAAGACCTGTTCCTCAAGTCCGGCCCCGTATACACAAAGGTCAAGGACGAGCCGCCGGCCAACTACCGCGACCAGGCGGCGGTCAGCAATGTGCTGGTGGCCAACGGCTGCGTCATCGAAGGCCGGGTGGAGAATAGCCTGCTGTCCCGTAGCGTCATAATCCACCGCGGCGCGTACGTCAACAACTGCATCATCATGCAGAAGTGCGAAATCGGCCCCAATGCCGTACTTGAGAACGTCATCTGCGACAAGGATGTGCGGATCTCGAACGCCAAGCGGCTTATCGGCGACAAGAATTATGTACTTGTTATCGAAAAGGGGATGGTAGTATGACGGCTAAAAAAGTGTTATTCGTCGCCGCCGAGGCGGTGCCGTTCGTCAAGACGGGCGGCCTGGCCGATGTCGCCGGCTCGCTGCCCAAGGAACTGGCGCGGCAGGGCGTCGACGCGCGGATCATCATGCCCAAGTACGGCGACATCCCGGCCGCGTGGGTCGAGCAGATGGTGCACGTGCGCCACATCGAGGTGACGCTCGGCTGGCGGCGCCTTTATTGCGGCATCGAGCGGCTGGAACATAACGGGCTTGTATACTATTTCATCGACAACGAGTATTACTTCCGTCGCCAGGGGCTTTACGGCTTCCTCGACGACGCCGAACGGTTCAGCTTCTTCTGCCGGGCGGTGCTGGAAGTGCTGCCGTATCTGGACTTCGCGCCCGACATCCTCCACTGCCACGACTGGCACACCGCCATGGTGCCGGTGCTGCTGCACGCGCATTATCGGAACGTGACGCCGCACCACAAGCTGCGGACGGTGCTCACCATCCACAATATCCAATATCAGGGCGTGTTCGAAAAAGGGGTGCTCGGCGACCTGCTGGCGCTCGACGAGGGCGAGTATATGACCGCCGACCGGCTGGATTTCCACGGCCGGGTCAATTATCTCAAGGGGGGAATCGTCTTCGCCGACGCGGTGACGACAGTCAGCCGGACGTACGCCTGGGAGATCCTCACCCCCGAAGGCGGCTGGCAGCTTGACAGTGTCCTGAAGAAGCGCGAGGCCGACGTAACCGGCATCTTGAACGGCCTTGACTACGAAGTGTACGACCCCGGCAACGACAAGCTCGTGTATCAGCCTTATACCCGGCGGTCGATCGGCCGCAAGCAGACCAACAAGGCCAAGCTGCAGGAGTTCCTCGGCCTCGAGGTGCGGCCGGAGGCGATGATGATCGCCGTCGTATCGCGGCTGGTATGGGCCAAGGGGTTCGATCTCATCGCCGCGGCGCTGGAGGAAATCCTCGCCGCCGATGTACAGGTGGTCGTCCTCGGCACAGGCGAGGACAAATACGAGAGCATGTTCCGGGTGGCCGGCCACCGCCACCCCGGCAAGCTGTCCGCCAACATCTACTTCGACGAGGCGCTGGCCCACAAGATTTACGCCGCCGCCGACCTCTTCCTGATGCCGTCGCTCCACGAGCCGTGCGGTATCGGCCAGCTCATCGCCCTGCGCTACGGCTGCGTGCCGCTGGTGCGGGAGACGGGCGGCCTCAAGGATACAATTCAGCCGTACAATGAATATACTGGCGAAGGGAACGGTTTCAGCTTTACCCAGCCCAACGCCGGCGATATGCTGTATACCCTCCGCCGCGCCATGGATTTCTACCGCGACGGCGAGGTGTGGCCGCGGATCGTCAAGGCCGCGATGGCCTCCGATTTCAGCTGGCAGCGCTCGGCGTCCGAATATGTGGCAGTCTACGAGAAACTGACCTGACGTACGACGTTTATATTGCGGGGGAAAAAGATGCTTAGAGATAAGGAAGAGTTCAAGGCCGCCTTTATCGAGAGGCTGCAGGCCCTCCACGGCAAGAGCCTTGAGGAGGCGTCGGCCCAGAATAAGTATGCCGCCCTGGGCAGCCTGGTCCGCGACTATATCGGCAAACGCTGGGTCAATACCAACAGGCAGTACGCCGCCAAAGGTGAAAAGCAGGTCTACTATTTTTCAATCGAGTTTCTGCTCGGCCGCCTGCTCGACACCTACCTCCGCGGCATGGGTATCCGCGACGCGTGGGTCGAGGCGCTGGCCGAGCTTGGCGTCGACTACGCCGAGCTTGAGGACCAGGAGCACGACGCCGGCCTTGGCAACGGCGGCCTCGGCAGGCTGGCGGCCTGTTTTCTCGACTCGCTGGCCGCGCTGGAGCTGCCCGGCCACGGCTGTGGCATCAGGTATAAATACGGCCTGTTCGAGCAGAAGATCATCGACGGCGACCAGGTCGAGCATCCCGACAACTGGCTCAAGAACGGCAACATCTGGGAGTACCGCAAAATCGACAAGGCGGTGAGGGTCGAGTTCGGCGGCGCCTTCGGGGCGGTGCTGGCCGTCCCCTACGACATACCCATCCTCGGCTACGGCAACAACACCGTCAACACCCTCAGACTGTGGAGCGCCGAACCCACCGAGGGCGAGATGGATTTCGCCTCCTTCAACCAGGGCAACTACCTCAAGGCGGTGGAGTACAAGTATTCGGTGGAGGCGATCTCCGAGATCCTCTACCCCGACGACACCCACTACGAGGGCCGCCTACTACGGCTGAAGCAGCAGTATTTCCTCGTTTCGGCCGGCATCCAGAGCATCCTGCGCACCCTCAGGCGCAAGCACGGCGACATTCGGCTGCTGCCGGAGAAGGTCGCCATCCATATCAACGACACTCATCCTGCTCTGGCGGTGCCCGAGTTGATGCGCATCCTCATGGACGAGGAGGGGCTGGGCTGGGACGAGGCCTGGCAGCTGACGACCAACACCGTCTCTTACACCAACCACACCATCATGCCCGAGGCGCTGGAGAAATGGCCGATCGACATTTTCCAGAGCCTGCTGCCGCGCCTGTGGGAGATCGTCAACGAGATCAACGAGCGTTTCTGCCGCGACCTATGGCATTTCTACCCCGGCGACTGGGACCGGATCGCCGCCATGGCCATTACCGCCGACGGCTTCGTCAAGATGGCCCACCTGGCGGTGGCGGGCAGCCACAGCGTCAACGGGGTGGCGAAGATCCACACCGAGATCCTCAAGAAAGACTGCATGAAGCTGTTCTACCAATATACTCCTTACAAGTTCAACAACAAGACTAACGGCATAACCCACCGCCGCTGGCTGATGAAGGCCAACCCCGGACTGGCCGCGCTCATCACCGACACCATCGGCCCGAGCTGGGTTCATCACCCCACCGACCTCAACAGGCTGCAATATTTCACCGCCGACGCCCCCTTCCAGGAAAGCCTGGCGGCCATCAAACGCGAACGCAAGACGGCGCTGGCCCGGTTCGTGAAAACCCGCTATGACATCGACCTCGACCCGGCCTCGATTTTCGACACCCATGTGAAGCGCATTCACGTCTACAAACGTCAGCTTCTAAACCTGCTGAGGATTATGGAGCTCTATAACCGACTTAAGGAAAACCCCCAGCTCGACGTCGTGCCGCGGACATTCATTTTCTCCGGCAAGGCGGCCCCCAGCTATCTGCTGGCCAAGAAGGTCATCAAGCTCGTCAACGCTCTGGCGACGCTGGTCAACAACGACCCGGCGGTGAACGGCAAAATGAAGGTTATTTTCCTGGAGAACTACGGGGTTACACTGGCCGAACTCATCATCCCGGCCACCGACGTCAGCGAGCAGATTTCGACCGCCAGCAAGGAGGCGTCGGGCACCGGCAACATGAAGTTCATGATGAACGGGGCAATCACTGTCGGCACGCTCGACGGCGCCAACGTCGAGATCCGCGAGGCGGTGGGGGACGGCAATATCTTTATCTTCGGCCTCAGGGCGGACGAAGTGATTGATATCTGCGCCAATGACCAGTGCAACCCCCGCTACCTTTACCACAGCGACCCGCGCATCCGCATGATCGCCGAGCAACTGGTCGACGGCAGCCTTCCCGGCGGCCCGGACGAATTCCGGCCCCTTTACGACTATCTTGTCCACGGCAAGGGCGATTTCTTCGAGCTCCAGGATTTCGCCGCCTACCTGGACGCCCAGGGCAGGGTTGACGCACTGTTCCGCGACCGGCGGGCGTGGTCGGCGATGTCGGCGATCAATATCGCCCGCTCGGGGCAGTTTTCCAGCGACCATACCGTCGGCGAATACGCGATCGGCATCTGGAACATCCGGCCGGTACCGATCGGTGAATGAGGATGGTGCTCTGATGGCGCGCGACTGGCTGTACCACGATTCCCGCACCGCCATTTTCCGCAGCCCGTTCGGCGCTGTCGCCTGCGGGACGGTCATTGACCTGCGCCTGGCGGTCGACGCCGGCCGCCGGGTCGACGAGGTGCTGCTCCGCACCTGGCGTGACGGCGGCGGAGAAGATATTATCCCCATGACGCTGTCGGAAGACGGCGGCGAACGATACTACCACGCCGCTCTGGCCGCCCCGGGCGAGCCGGGGCTGGTGTGGTATTATTTTATTGTCCGCACCGGCGATGAGGTGCATTTTTACGGCAACAACGAGCGCCAGGTGGGCGGACCGGGGGCGGTGTACGCCTCGCCGCCGCCGTCTTTCCAGATCACCGTCCATCTGCCTGGCGCAGCCGCGCCTGCCTGGTATAAGGACGCGGTCGTCTACCAGATATTCGTCGACCGCTTCTTTAACGGTACCCCCGGCGGCCGGGTGAAAAACGCCAAACCCGGCAGTCTTATCCATGCCTGCTGGCAGGACGATCCTGTGTATGTGCGGGAGCGGGAGACGGGCAATATCCTCGCTTACGACTTTTTCGGCGGCAACCTCGCGGGGGTGATGGCCAAGCTGCCGTACCTCAAGGGCCTGGGCGTGAGCGCCCTGTACTTCAACCCGGTCTTCGAGGCCGCCAGTAACCACAAGTACGATACCGCCGACTACACCAGCATCGACGCCATGTTCGGCGACAACGATCTTTTTCGCGAACTGTGCGACCGGGCGGGCAAGCTGGGTATGGCCGTCATCCTTGACGGCGTCTTCAGCCATACCGGCAGCGACAGCATCTACTTCAACCGCGACGGACGCTATCCAGGTCCGGGGGCTTACCAGTCGACCGACTCGCCTTACTACCCCTGGTACCGATTCCGCCGCCACCCCGACGACTACGAAGCGTGGTGGGGTGTTGACGCTCTGCCGGCCGTCGACGAGCTGGAACCTTCCTACCTGCATTTCATCGCCGGCGGCGAGGACAGCGTTGTCAGGCGCTGGCTAAGGCTGGGCGCGAAGGGCTGGCGCCTCGACGTCGCCGACGAGCTGCCGGACGAATTTATCCGGACTTTAAGGAGGGCGGCGAAGGAAACCGATCCCGAAGCGGTGATAATCGGCGAAGTGTGGGAGGACGCATCCCGCAAGGTAAGCTACGACCGGCTCAGGGGCTACTTTCGGGGCGACGAGCTCGACGCCGCCACCAACTACCCCTTCCGCCGCGCCGCCCTCGATTTTCTCCTCGGCCGCCAGGATGCCGAGGCAACGCGGCAGGCGCTATACAGTCTCTATGAAAACTATCCGCGCGAAAATTTCCTTGCCGCCCTCAATGTTATCGGCAGCCATGACGTGCCGCGGGTCCTTACCCTGCTGAGCGGCTACGAGGAACCCGACCACGTGCCGTTCAGCGAGCAGCGGCAGCAGCGCCTGGGGCCCGGCGGGCGGGAACTGGCGGTGCGGCGGCTGAAGCTGCTCGCCCTCTGGCAGATGACCTTTCCCGGCGTGCCGTGCATCTATTACGGCGACGAAGCCGGGCTGGAAGGCTACGCCGAGCCGCTCAACCGGCGCACCTTCCCCTGGGGCCGGGAGGACGCCGCCCTCACAGCCTGGTACCGCACGGCCATCGCGCTGCGCAACCGCTATCCAGTGCTGCGGAGCGGCGGCTGGCAGCCCCTTGCTCCTCATCGCGACGTTTTCGGCTACATCCTTTGGCAGGAAAGCGATGGGCCGCAGGATGACGGCGTCGCCGCCGTCCTCCTCAACCGCAGCGATACGGCGGTACGGGTGGAGATCGATTTCGAAGGCCGTTATAGGGGGCTGCTGTTCGACGCCCTGGACGGCGGGGCGGAAGCGGCGGCTGGCGACGGCCGCTGCGCCCTGACGCTGGAGCCCTTCGGGGGCCGGGTGCTGGTGAGCGACGGCGGCCGGGCGCGGGGCGAGTGCGGCGTGCTTCTCCACCCCACCTCGCTGCCCTCCGCCCACGGCATCGGCGGTCTGGGGAACGAGGCCCGCGAATTCGTCGACTTTCTCGCCGCCGCCCGGCAGAACTACTGGCAGATACTGCCCCTCAACCCCATCGGCTGCGGCAATTCCCCCTACCAGAGCGTATCCGCCTTTGCCGCCGAGCCGCTGCTCATCGACATCGACCAACTTGTCGCCGACGGTCTGGTTTCGGCCGCCGAAGTCGCCGCCGCCCAGACGGCATGCAGCTTCGCCGAACTCGCGGACGCCAGGGTGGATTATCCGGCGGTCCGGGAGTATAAAAGCCGGTTGTTCCGCCGGGCCTTCGGCCGCTTTATCCCTGACGGGGGCTACAGCGTTTTCCGGCGCGACAACGCCGCCTGGCTGGACGACTACGCCTTATATATGGCGCTGGCGGATCACTTCGGCGACGGCTGCTGGCAGAACTGGCCGGCCGACATCGCCGGCCGCGAGGCAACAGCGCTTGTCCGTTACGCCGGTATGCTGGCGACTGAAATCAATTACCACGTCTTTCTGCAGTACATCTTCCGCCGCCAATGGGAGGCGTTGCGTCGGCACGCCCGCAGCCGCGGCGTGAAGATCATCGGCGATCTGCCAATTTTCGTCGCCCACTCCTCGAGCGATGTATGGGCCAATCGCCGGCTGTTCCGCCTCGACGCCGCCGGCAGCCCCACGGCCGTGGCCGGCGTGCCGCCCGACTACTTCAGCGCCACCGGCCAGCTGTGGGGCAATCCGCTCTACGACTGGCGGGCGATGGCGGGCGAAGACTATCGCTGGTGGCACGACCGCCTCGCCAGCCTGCTCGCCTTGGTGGACGTCGTCCGTATCGATCACTTCCGCGGATTTGCCGCCTGCTGGGCCGTGCCGGCCGGAGCGGCCACCGCCGAACAGGGCCAGTGGATAAAAGGACCGGGATATTCGCTGTTCGCCGCGCTCGCGCGCCGGCTGGGCAAGCTGCCGGTCATCGCCGAGAACCTTGGCACAATAACGCCGGATGTTGTGGCGCTGAGACGGCGCTGCGGTTTTCCCGGCATGAAGGTGCTGCAGTTCTCCTTCGCCTGCGACGGGCAGGGCGACCCCCTGCCGCTCGGCTGCGAGGCCGATACCGTCGTCTACACCGGTACCCACGACAACGACACCGCCCGCGGCTGGTACGAGGAACTGGCGACAACCGATGCGGCCGGCAAGGCGTGCGCAGACCGCTATCTAGGCGAGGGCGACGCGGCGTGGCGGCTGGTCGAGCTTGCCTATGGCTGCCGTGCGGCGACCGCAATCGCGCCGATGCAGGATATCCTCGGCCTGGACGGAGCGGCCCGGATGAACAAACCCGGAACGGTCGGCGGCAATTGGGAATGGCGCTGCCCGTCCGGCTACCGGGAGGGGGAACTCGCCGCCCGGCTGGCCGCGCTGGCCGCCAGGCACCGGCGCGGGCCTGCGGCGGATTAGGGTGGCCGACGACAAAGCGCTATAGCGAAAATTATCATGTCGGTGAAGGAATTGTCGGACAATTTTTAGAAATATACTGGAAATGAGCATCTGGTCACGGCGTTGGTTGCGAGGGGGACTAAGACTGTGGCGCTGAAGTATAAGCGGTATATTGTCGCGGAGATCAAACCGGGGATGATACTCGGGACGGACGCTGTGTCGGACCGGGGCAAGGTGATGCTGAGCGCGAACACCGTGCTCACCGAGGCGATAATAAAACTCCTGGAAAACTGGGGGTTTGACAGTGCCATAATCCTCGAGGACGAAACCGTGAGCGACGCGGTGAGAGAAAAGCGGCTGTCGGAGCGGGTGATGTTCAACGCCAAATACGAACAGACCGTTTCCCTGGTAAAGAACGCATTCGACGAGATACGCTATTTCAGGGAAGTGCCCCTGAAACAGATGCAAGACCTGTCTGACAACGCCCTCGTCACCCTGACGGCGACGCCGGGAGCGCTAGGGTACCTCCATTCGCTCCGCGACGCCGACAACTACACCTTTCAGCACTCGGTCAATGTGGCCATCATCTCCGGCGTTCTCAGCCGCTGGCTGGGCGACGACGCCGAACGGATGCGGGATATGGTGCTGGCCGGGCTGCTCCACGATGTCGGCAAAGCGCTGGTGCCGCAGGAAATCCTCAACAAGCCCGGCCTGCTGACCCCGGCCGAGATGGAAGTGATGCAGCAGCATACGGCGTACGGCTACGATATGCTGAAAAAGGCCAAGGTGCTGGCCGGCGACGTGCTCGCAGGGGTGCGGCAGCATCACGAGCGCCTCGACGGTAGCGGCTACCCGCGGCGCCTGCGGGGCGGCAACATTCTGCCGAGCGCCAGGATTATCGCTATCAGCGACATTTACGACGCCATGACCTCAGACCGGGTTTACCGCAGCAAGATGACGCCTTTCCATGTCATCAAAACACTGTTCGAGAACATGTTCGACAAGCTGGATGCCGCGATGTGCACGGTCTTCCTCAACAATCTCAAGGATTACTTCGTAGGTTCCACCGTTGAGCTGAGCGACGGGCGGCTGGCCGAGGTAATCTTCATGGACTGGATTTCCTGGGACCGCCTCACCGTCAGGACGGCCGACGGCGAATGCATCCAGCTGGGGGAGAATGCCGAGCAGAAGATCGTCCGCTGCCTCCAGGCATAACCGACCGTTGATAACACCCCATCTGCGGCGTTGTTCCTTCGGGCGCTTGCTTACGTACGTTCGTGTACGCTGCGCAGCGCGCCCTTGGAGCCGCCTTGCATCGGGGGCGTTCTGAACGGTCTTGGCCTGTGGAATTACAAAAGAGCGTTGATAAAGCCCGTTTCCGACCCATTGTGCCGGTAGACGGGCTTTATTTGCGGTGAATTAATTTACATAATATATTTACGTGTGGTATAATGATTGCTGCCGGCTGAGGCCGGATCAAATTTGTACTGAAAGAGGGGTCGGGATATGAACCGTTACAAATTCTCCGTCGTCCTGCTCCTGTTGCTGACGATGAGCTTCACCCTGTTCGCGCCGGCGACCGTCGCCCATGCCGCGCCGCTTTCCGACCTGTTGGGCAAGGATAGCGGCGGCAGCGGGCTGCTCAACATCCTGCTCGGATTGCTGTTCGGCAAACTGCTGGGCGGCTCCGACGGCGGCGGCACGGACATCGGCAAGGTTCTCGGCGTTGGTACGACGCCGGCGACGACTGCGGACCGGAATGCGATCATCGCGACCGGGCAGAAGTATATGGGCGTACCTTATGTCTGGGGCGGCGCGACCCCGGCCGGGTTCGACTGCTCCGGCTTTACGCAGTATGTCATGAAGCAGAACGGTATCGCGATTCCCCGCACGGCCGCCGAGCAGTTCGCCGCCGGGTCGCCGGTGGAAAAGTCCAGCCTGCAGGTCGGCGATCTGGTCTTCTTTACCACCTATAAACCGGGTGCTTCCCATGTCGGGTTCTATATGGGCGACGGCAAATTTCTCCATGCCAGCTCGGGCGCCAAAGAGGTCACAATCTCCAAGCTGGACGAGGCGTACTACGCGCAGCGGTATATCGGCGCCCGCCGCTACTAATCGTCCGCCGGGAAACGGAAAAGCCCGCCATATGGCGGGCTTTTCCGTTTCCCGGTTTTTTTCCGCCGTCGGTCTGGTATAATTAAACCAGACGGAAGGAGGTCGGCGGATGGAAGGTTATGAGAAGATCGCGGTTGTCGACAACCAGTTCGAGGCGCAACTGCTGGCGGAGATTTTCGCCGAGCGTCAGATTCCCCACGTCCTCAAGTCGTACTACGACGCCGCCTATGACGGCCTGTTCCAGACTCAGAAGGGCTGGGGGGCGGTATATGCTCCGTCGCATTACAAGGCGGAGATCGACGAGATTATCGCCAGCCTGCGCGAGCAGGGGGGCTAGACGCCTGCCGCGGCTGCGTCAGCCGCGACGGGATAATGGGTCGATACTGGTGACCAGGGAAGGGGAACTTTCGCCCGCATGGATATCGGCGCTAAAGTAGTTTATTTCTTTTTCGATCTGCTGCTGCCGCTGGCAGTCGGCTATATGTGCCGCCGGCAGACGAGGCTGGACGACGATTTCTTCCAGCGGATGATGACACTTGGGCTCATGCTCATCTATCCTGTTCTCGCATTGCTCGGCTTCTGGGCGACGCGGCTCGACGCGGAGCTTATCTGGCTGCCTGTTCTCGGCATCGTGCTCAGTGTCATTCCCGGCGTGCTGGCTTTTTTCCGCGCCAGAACAAAATATACCGACAGCCTCGACCAGGGCAGTTACGTCATGGCGGCGACGATGTCCAACACCCTCACCCTCGGGGGAATATCGGCGTTCATCATTTACGGGGAGACCGGTTTTGCCTATGTGCAGTTGATAACGCTGCTCGGGACCCTCTACCTTTTCCTGATCTGTTTCCCGCTGGCGGGATGGTACGCGGCCAGGGGCGGTCAGGCGGGCGGCGAACGGGTGTCGGTGCTTTCCGTGGTGTTTAGCCGCAACCAGTTGCCTGCTCTCGGTCTGTTCGTGGGGGCATGGCTCTATTACAGCGGTGTGCCCAGGCCTGCCTGGGCGGGGGCGATCTTCGACCCCCTCGTGCATATCGGCGCATGGATGTCGCTCATCCCGGTGGGCCATTCCGTTGACTTCCGCGAGATGCGTCAGTATTGGCTCGGCATCCTCGACCTCAACGTCATCAAATTTGTCATTACGCCCGCCCTGTCCTACGTAATCGGCATGCTGGTGCTCAGCGACCCTGTGGCGATCAACACCCTGCTGATAACGGCCAGCACACCCACTGCTATTTTTTCGGTGGTTGCGGTCAAGCTCCACCGTCTCAACGTCCACATCACGATGGCCGCCTTCGTGCTCACGACCGCCGTGTATCTGTTGGTGATATACCCCATCCAGTTTCTGTGGCTGTCGGGGCGGCTGTGATTCTCGGCCGTTGATAAGCCCCCGCCTGCAAAGCGATAGTCAAACAAAAGAACGGATTGGCTTTTGGCCGATCCGTTCTTATCTTTTCTTAACCTGTGGGGGTGCTGGTTTTGTCGGGGTTATTGTTTTGTCGACGTGGATATGCATGCCGTCTTTGACCGGTTTGGCCAGATCGAGCTTGGCGGCGTCGGCGCCGGCGGCTAGCCCGCCTGCCAACTGGACGATATCGGCTACCTTGGTTCCCATCGGGACTTTTACCACCCCGGGAGTGGCGACGGCGCCGCTCACATAAACGACCGCGTATTCGATCTTCGGAGGCGCCGGCGGGGGCTGCTGATGCCCGGATACGGAGAAAATCCCTGGGGCGAAGGGGTTATGAAGATCGGGAACGGCGGGAATCATCAGGGTCAGAACAAGGGCGACCGTCAGACTGAAGACCGCTTTGCCGGCAAAGCGGAGCGTGCCGCCGCCTTTGCGTTTTTTCAGCCTTGCAACCCTCGATGGGCCGCGGATTTGGTCGTACACTTTCTCCCTCCTTCCGACGGAAAAATTTGTTGGTAACAGACATCATTCGCTATAAATGACATAATTCCTGCAACATTTGTCCAAAAAAAGATTATTTATGGAAAAAACAACTTTCCGTTGATTTTTAATCGCCGCATCATGCGGCCAAGGGGATAAAGAAAGAGCGGCGGTGGATGTCCGCCGCTCTCCTGTGGCTACTGCTCGGGGCGGTGCGCGGCTGCGTTGCTGGCGCCGTCGATGTATTCGAGGGCGGCGTGCAGCGAATCACGGGAGGGATCGCGCACCAAGGCCGAGTCTTTCATGGCCAGCGGTTCGGGATTGTTAGGTCCGTACTCCTGGTTTATCGATGGCTTATTGATCAGAAACACCCCCTGGTCTATTTGCGATCTGTGGCGGCCGTTCGGGCTCTGCTGCCGGAGGAGAAGCTGGCGATGATGGTCCGTTCCTCGGGCAGTGTCCCGACCTCCTTCACGATTAATATGAGCCGGCGGCAAGGCGGCTATCCGTTAGCAGGCGTAAATCCGCCCTTTTTCTGCGGCGTCGGCAGGGAATTAACCTGTGTTACCGAACTTTCCCATATATAGCACTACTTCAGGGGGATGATCAGAATGAAGTTTCGTTTTTGGGTATGCCTGATACTGGCGGCGGCGCTGCTGTGCGGCACGATGACTGTGGCGCTGGCTGCCCAGGGTTTCAGCGCTGACATCGTCTCCGCCCACGGCAAGCAGACCATGCAGGGAAAAATCTTTGTTTCCGGGGAGAAAATGCGCTTTGAAGCTGCGGGGATGGCGACCATCACCCGGATGGACAAGAAGGTCGTCTGGCTGCTGATGCCGAGCGAGAAAATGTTCATGGAGCAGACCTTCCGGCCGGAAAACATCGTGCCCAGTTCGGAACCGGCGGCCGGCGAGGTCGAGAGGACGCTGCTCGGCAGCGAGGCTGTCAACGGCGTGGCGGCCGACAAGTACCGCATTACCGTCCAGACCGACGGCAAGCGCCACACCTTCCTGCAGTGGCTGGCGAAAGACTCCCTGCTGCCGGTCAAGACAGCAGCCGAAGACGGCTCGTGGTGGCAGGAGTACCGGAATATCAAGGTCGGCGAGCCCGATCCCGTCCTGTTCGAGGTGCCGGAGGGCTACAAGAAGTTTTCCATGGGGTTTTGACGCCTCGCAAAGACTTGCGGCTGCCGCCGCAAGTCTTTTTGTTTCGCCCGCATGAAGGAAAAGCCGGTCTGGAGGGGAAATAATACTAGAACAAATGTTTGGCTGGGGGGCTGACTTATGCCGGAAACGCTGTTGCTTATTTCCCTGGGACTTAATATCGCCGTGCTTGCCCTGGGCGCCTTCGCGCTGGCCCGCGGCCGCAGCGGCCAGGAGGGCCAGGAACGGCTGGAGAGAACGGTGAAAGAGGAAATCGCGCTCAGCCGCCGCGAGAATGGCGATGCCCTGCGCCAGTTTGGCGATTCGGTGCAGGCCCGCATGGCCGAGATTGCCACTCTCCAGGCCGGGCATATGGAGACCTTTTCCCGGCAGCTTCTCGCGCTCACCCAGAGCAACGAGCAGAAACTGGAACGGCTGCGGGAGACGGTGGAGGAGCGGCTGAAGCTGCTGCAGGCGGACAACAACAAGCAGTTGGAAGAGATGCGGACGACGGTGGACGAGAAGCTGCACGCCACCCTCGAAAAACGACTGGGCGAGTCTTTCCGCCTGGTGAGCGAGCGGCTCGAGCTTGTCCACAAAGGGCTGGGCGAGATGCAGACGCTGGCCTCAGGGGTGGGCGACCTTAAACGGGTACTCACCAACGTCAAAACCCGTGGCATTTGGGGGGAGATCCATCTGCAGAGCCTGCTGGAGCAGGTAATGACTGTCGAGCAGTACGCCCGCAACGTGGCCACCAAGCCGGGCAGCGCCGAGCGGGTGGAGTTTGCCATCCGCCTGCCCGGCCGGGACAAAAGCGAGGGAACGGTGTGGCTGCCGATCGACGCCAAGTTTCCCCAGGAGGACTACCAGCGGCTCATGGACGCCCAGGAGCAGGCCAACCCGGTGGCTGCCGAAGACGCTGCCCGCTGCCTGGAGGCCAGGATTAAGGCCGAGGCCAAGACCATCCGGGAAAAATACATCGACCCGCCCCACACCACCGATTTCGCCATCCTCTTCCTGCCGGTGGAGGGGCTGTTCGCCGAGGTGCTGCGCCGGCCCGGCCTGTGCGATACGCTGCAGCGGGACTACCGGGTGATGATAACCGGCCCGACAACGTTGACGGCGCTGCTCAGCAGCCTGCAGATGGGCTTCAAAACGCTGGCGGTGGAAAAACGCTCCAGCGAGGTGTGGGCGCTGTTGGGGGCGGTAAAAACCGAGTTCGGCCGCTTCGGAGAGATGCTTGAGAAGACCCAGAAGAAGCTACAGGAGGCTTCCAACTCCATCGAGACGGCGGCCCAGAAGTCGCGCACAATCGAACGCAAGCTAAAGACGGTCCAGGAGCTGCCGGCCGGCGAGGCGGCCGCGACGCTGGCAGAATAGAACGCCGCGACCGGTAGAGTAATTTTTTGCCGCTCCGTCACATAAGGTGTGATAACGCACTTTGAGACGGGGTGGTTTTCGTGTCCGGACCGAGGGTGCGGGCAGTGGGGCTGGCTGTGCCGCCTTACGCCGTCCGCCAGCAGGATATCAAGGAATTTGCCGCCTCCCTCTTCCAGGATAGGCTCGAGCATCTGGAGCGTCTGCTGCCGGTGTTCGACAACGCCTGCATCGCCAAGCGCCACCTCGCCCAGCCGCTGGCCTGGTACGCGACCGGGCACTCCTTCGCCGAGGCTAATCTTCTTTACGGCGAGATTGCCCTAGAGCTGGCGGCCGCCGCCGCGACGCAGGCCTTAGCGCGCGCCGGCGTTGCTCCGGGCGACGTGGGGCTGGTCGTTTTCGTCTCCTCCACCGGCATCACCACGCCGACCATCGACGCCAAACTCATCCAGCGGCTGGGTATCTCGCCTAATGCCGCCCGCCTGCCGGTGTGGGGCCTGGGCTGCGCCGGCGGGGTGACGGGGCTGGCCAGGGCGGCGGAGCTGGCCGCGGCCGTGCCCGGCCGCGCAGTGCTGCTGGTGGCGGCCGAGCTCTGCAGCCTCACCTTTCAGCGGAACGATTTTTCCAAATCGAATCTGGTAGGGGCGGGCATCTTCGCCGACGGCGCGGCTGCCGCCGTGATAACGGCCGACGGCGAGGGGCCGGAGCTGCTGGGTGCCCGCAGCACACTATTTGCGGACACCGAGGATATTATGGGCTGGGACGTTATCGACACCGGCCTCAAGGTGCGCTTCTCCCGCGACATCCCCGCCTTCGTCCGCCAATACCTGCCCGGTTTGGCGGCCGACGCCTGCCGCGAATGGGGGCTGACGCGCCGGGATATCGTCCACTACGTCGTCCACCCTGGCGGCGCCAAGGTCCTCGACGCCTACGCCGACAGCCTCGGTCTGCCGGCGGCGGCGCTGGCGGCGGCCTATGAGGTGCTGGCCGAGTACGGCAACATGTCCAGCGCCTCGGTGCTGTTCGTGCTGGAGCGGTTTATGCGCGCGACGCCGCCCCAGGATCAATATGGCATCATGCTGGCCCTGGGACCGGGGTTCAGCGCCGAGCAGGTGCTGTTCCGGTGGTAGGCTGGCTGGTGGCGGCGGTTGCCGTCCAGCGCCTCGCCGAGCTCGCCCTGGCGGCCCGCAACCGCCGCTGGCTGCTAGGCCGGGGCGCCCGCGAATCGGGGGCCGGGCATTATCCTTTGTTCGTCGTTCTCCACGCCGGCTGGCTGGCAGGCTGGCTGGCTGAAGGGCTCGCGCGGGGCGGCGGCCCCGGTGAGGCCTGGCCGCTGTGGCTCGGTCTCTTTCTCGCGGCCCAGGGTCTCCGCTACTGGTGCATCGTTAGCCTCGGCCGCCGCTGGAGCACCCGCATCCTCGTGCTGCCCGGCGTTCCGCCCGTCCGCCGCGGCCCCTACCGCTATCTCCGCCACCCCAACTATCTGGCGGTGGCGGCCGAGCTGTTGTGCGGGCCGCTTATCTTCGGCGCGTGGTTCACCGCGCTGGCGGCCGGGATCGCGAATGCCTGGCTGCTGCTGGCTGTGCGCATTCCGGCCGAGGAGGAGGCGCTGGGCGGGTTGACAGAGTAGGTTTAGACTTGCAAAATGGCGTACGCTGTTATACAATACTACTGTACTTGCTTTGGGCACATGGGGGCGTAGCTCAGATGGGAGAGCGCTTGGCTCGCATTCAAGAGGTCAGGGGTTCGATCCCCCTCGTCTCCACCACTAACGACAAGGCTTCTGAGGACTTTCCTCAGAAGCCTTTTTCGTGTTTGCACCTAGTTTTCACATAACCAGAATAACCAATTGTCTTTGAACTGCTTTACTAATTTTGCATCAGGAAACCGTTTGAGTTTATCTAAATGATCTATCCAGATGTCAAGACGCTTTTTAATGATTTCAACATACGGAAACTTTTCAGAGTCAAACTCCATAGTCCAAAAAGCCTCAATATCTCCACGAATGCCCTCGTCCTTCATATACCACTTAACAAACGAATCAACGAAGGGTATAATGTCCGCAGGCTCTAAATGATTTTTAATACCAGATAAATACTTTTGTGGCTTTGAATCAAAGTCGGATTCTAAGCGCAGCAAGAGATGTTTTTTGGCGATTGTCTTATCCTGTGGAGAAGATATAAGTTCAATGTATTCAGCTTTAAAGAAAGCCTTTGAATATTCAAACACCATATAGTGGCTTTCTTCTTTAACAAGGGAAACAAACTTATCTGCAAGTTTTCTTCGTACCTCCTCAACAGCTATAGTATAAGTTTGCTCAAAGCATGTTATTAAGGCATGCATTGTGTCCGCTGGAGGGGGCTCATCATCATAAGGTTGAATTTCAAAATATCGTTCAGGAATAACTTTGAGTAAAAGGCGCTCTATTTCTCGATGATTGAGTTCGCATAACAAATTAGGTAAAATGGCAATTGCGGACGTATCCCGCTCTAGTTTCGATACAATTTGTTCGGCAGTATAACCATAAGAAACGCTTTTTCGGCTAGAAACATCTTGGGCAACGATGTGGACTAGCGAACCGGCGACTTTGGCAGTTTCAGCATCTGCGGTGTCTTTAAGGCGAAGAACACGGCCAGGATGAATTAGGTTGCGGTAAGAGCGGATTACATGTGAGAGATGCACAGTCCTTTCGCTAATAATATTCTCCTCTTCACACGCCTGTATTACTTTATCAAGCGACATTTTTAGCGGATCGGCTTTTGTGTAACCGATCATCAATAAATGGTCAATAAGCACTGCTTCTATTATGCTACCAGCGAGCACATGCGCGGCTTTCCATGCTCCTGTATCTTCTCTCATACAGTTTTGTAATTCTAAATAGTCTAATTCAAGGGATGCCCTTAACGATTCGTCACCGATAAAATCAAACCGTCCCATGTTTTCGCCCCCCGTGTTCTTCATTACAACAATTATTCCTCGCTTGTCGTGGAAAATCCTGTAATAATTTGTCGCGGAATATTAATTGGATTGAAGCTATCGAGCTAGCCAAATCCAAGTATGTAGAATATGAGACAAAGGGGAAAAAAGGGGTAGGCTTTTGCCTACCTTTTTTGAATATACCTGCTTTTAAGTTATCAAGTATGCACCTAATCTACCCCCTCGTCTCCACCAAAAAACAAAGAAACCTCGGACAGTTGTCCGAGGTTTCTTTGTTTCGGCCTGCAGTTTCTACCGCTTCGTGTTCGGGGCGGCGACCTCCCGCTCGCCGATGATATTTTTGATCCGCTCGAACAGAACGTGGGTGGTGTCGCCGCTGACGAGTTGGTCGTTGGCGAGGGCGATGGGCGTTTCGGCGCACTGGCCGCACTGGCCGAGGCAAGGCTCGGTGGATATATCGACATTGGTGAATTCGGCCTTGACCTTGTCAGTCAGCTTCGCCATGCCCTCGTGGGCGTTGAGGTTTGTTTCGCAGAATTTAAGTGTGTTCATGCCTGCACCTCGCATCATGTTTACTTCACGCTTATTGTGGCCGGCGGCCCCCGATTTATGCAGGCGCCGGTTAAAATCCCCGGCCGGGGCAAACACTATGGGAAGCGAAAAGCGGGAGGTGCTGGCGATGCTGATGAGTATGCTGATGATGAAAATGATGGACCCGATGTTCGACGAGGCGACGGTGAAGATGCTGACCGAGGACTATAAGGACAACCCGTTCCTGCTGGCGACGGTGGCCGAGAAGCTGACCCCGCGGGGGATAATCGAAGCCGGCATCCGCGCCGAGATGGGCACGACGATCAGCAGGCCGCTCGGCAGCCCGGTGGTGCTGTCACCGTGGAACAAGCTGCTGCTGAATCCCTGTCAGCTCTTCAAACTGCCAACCACCAACACGATCGAGATCACCACCGGGACGGTGATCGGGCCGCGGGCCACCAAGCCGCTTCAACTCGACATCCCCATCCTTATCACCGGCATGTCGTACGGCGGCTCCCTCAGCCTGCAGATGAAGATGGCGCTGGCCCAAGGGGCGTCGATGGCCGGGACGGCCACAAACACCGGCGAGTCGGCGGTTACCGACGAAGAGCGGGGCAGCGCCAAATACCTTATCGGCCAGTACCACCGCGGCGGATGGCTGAGCGGACCCGAGCAGCTCGGCCGCCTGGACGCCATCGAAATCCAGCTTGGCCAGGGAGCCTGGGGCGGGGCGGTCGAGGAGCCCATCATGCACGACAGCATCGGCGAGCACCTCAGACGGACCTGGCAGTTGGAAAAGGGCCAGGATACGGCTATCAACGCCCGCATGCCCGGCAAAGACAACACGCGGGATATCATCAAGATGGTCAATACGATGAAAGAGCAGTACGACGTGCCGGTGGGGGTGAAAATCGCCGGCAGCGACTATATCGAGTATGAGTTGGCGGTCATCACCCAGACCGAGGCCGACTACATCGTCATTGACGGCGCCGAAGGCGGCACATCGGCGGCTCCGCCCACGCTGGAGGACGACATGGGGCTGCCTACATTCCACTCGTTGGTGCGGGCGGTGGATTGGCTGGTCGACAACGGTCTGCGGGAAAAGTATTCCCTTATCATCGCCGGCGGACTGGTTACGCCGGGCCACTTCCTCAAGGCGCTCGCCCTGGGGGCCGACGCGGTCTATATCGGCACAATCGCGCTGATGGCCGCGCTGCAGAGCCAGGTCGTCAAGGTGCTGCCGCAGGCGCCGCCCTCCCAGCTCGCCCTCTATGACGGCAAGATGAACGACAAAGTCGATATCGAGAAAGCCGCGCGGCATCTGGCCAACTTCCTCAAATCATGCACCGCCGAAATGAAGCTGGCTGTGCAGGCGGTCGGCAAGAACGCCCTCAGTGAGCTTGACCGCGGCGACCTCGTGACTGTGGACAGGGACTTGGCCGAATTCGCCGGTATCAGCTACGCCGGCAGCCATCGCAGCGCCGGGAGGCAGGATGACTACCGCCGCCGTGAGGAGCGGGACCGGCCGGGGCAGCAGCCCTGGCAGCAGTAACCGGCATATACGGGATAACAGCAAAACAGCCTCCGGCAAAAAAATTTGCCGGAGGCTGTCGTATGCAGTGTTTACTTCGTCGGTGCCTGGGCAGGCTCCGGGGCGAAGACGAGGGGGGCGGCGGTGACCTCGTCGAGGATCCTGCCCAGAGCCTCGGCGTAGGCGTTCTCCAGTGAGGGCGAGCCCATGTAGATGGCGTTGCTCGTGCCCGATTTGACAGTATTCTTGTTCAGCACGATCTTCCCGTCGGCGGTGCTGATCACCCGCACATGGAAGGTGAGGAACACCTCATAGCGGGTGTTGATCAGGCCACCGTCGAGCTTGGGGATGGAATGGACGAGGCGGACGAAGACCGCGTAGTCGCAGTTCAGGCTGCGGGCGATGGCGGTCGCGTCCGAAGTGTGCAGCGGTTCGGTGTAGAACTGGTTGATAACCATCTTGTTGGCCGTCTTGTATTGTTGAACCGCAGCGTTGCTTTTCTCGAGAGGGATCAGGGTGTACTTGGTCTGATCGACAAGATTCGGCAGCCGTTTCGCGAGCGTGTCGGGGGTCTTTTTGCCGATCGCCCCGTCCACCAGGATGCAGACATTCGGGTTGCCGATAGCCACAATTTTTTCCGCGCCGACCGGCTGGTCGGCGGACGCCGCCGCGCAGGGGGCGGCGAAGGCTACGATTGCCAGGACGAATAACGCCCCGCAAAGCAACTTTCTCATTGGACAGCTCCTTATAAAGTTTTTTGTAACATATATATGTACTTAACTGCCGATCTCCGGATATCCTGCTCAGCACCACTTTTTTCGACAATTTCTCCTACCCGTTTCGGCAAACGAAAACCCCGGGGCATACGCCCCGGGGCCGGCAGATCACAGCAGGCCGCGCCGCCACAACCCGTAGGCGCTGACGCCGGCGGCGGCCACCGCGATGAGGAGAACGATCGCGAACCCGTTCTCGCCGCTGAAAGGGAGGCCCCCGACATTCATCCCCCAGAAGCTCGCGACCATCGTCGGTATCGCCAGTAGGATGGTCACGGCGGCGAGGAACTTGAGGACCAAGTTAAGATTGTTGGAGATGATGGACGTGAAGGCTCCCATCATGCCGCTGAGGACGTTGCTGTACATCTCGACCATCTCGATGGCCTGCTTGTTCTCGATGATGACGTCTTCAAGCAGATCCTCGTCTTCCTCGTACATGGCGATGAGGTGCTGGAGTTCGCGGTTGGAGCGCAGGCGGAGCAGCCGTTCCAGCACGATGCCGTTGGAGCGCAGCGAGGCGGTGAAGTAGGTGAGGCCCTTCTGCAGCTCCAGGAGCTGAAAAATCTCCTGATTTTTCACCGACTGGCGGAGGTCGCGCTCGATCTCGTCAGTGCGGCGGTTGATCTGTTTGAGGTATTTGAGATACAGGATAGCCGACTTATATAGTATCTGGAAAAGGAAGCGCGTTTTTTTATAGGTGGAGAAAGTCCGCGGTCCTTCGGCGGCGAATTCCTCCAGCACCTGATGACTTTCCAGGCAGACGGTGATAAAATGGTCCTTGGTCAGGACGATGCCGAGCGGCAGCGTGTCGTAGCTGTAGCTGTCCCTAAGGGTGGGGACGTTGGTGATGACGAGGATGTAGTTGTCCTCGATCTCCACGCGGGAACGTTCCTCTTCGTCGAGCGCCGCCCTGAGGGCATCCGGGGGGACGCCGGTGAGGTCGGCGACGGCGGCCAGTTCGTCGGCGTCGGGAGCGGTCAGATTCAGCCAGGCCCCTTTTTCGAGCGCCGCCAGGGAAAGCTCGCGGAGCGTTTCGCAGTTGGTTTTATAAATGCGCAGCATGGATGTTCCCTCCTTCGTGCCGGGAAACACGCCATCCTATTTTGCCAAACAAAAGGCAAAAAATAAGGATATTTCCCTGTATTCGCTTATTGTAGGACGTTTGAGACATCTAGATGGGTCTATATCCATATTTCTCACCCGCTTTCATCGTAGGACTTGTTTAACACTAAAACTATACTCCCATGACAGCGATTAGTCAATACAGGGGCGTCGGTTATATTCTGTCCCGGCGGCGGCGGCTTTACCAGCCGGCCGACGGCGGCCAAAATTCCCAGGAAGGCTTTATTGACAGGGTAGGGGCCTTTTGTTATAATACAATATGTGCCGGACACGGAGGGGTGTCCGAGTGGTTTATGGAGCTGGTCTTGAAAACCAGTGATCCCGCAAGGGACCGTGGGTTCGAATCCCACCCCCTCCGCCACACGTGCCTGGCGGCGGGATCGTACTTTGGCAGCTTTCGCTACGGAGTGGTACTCAAGTGGCTGAAGAGGACGGTTTGCTAAATCGTTAGACGGGTTACACCGTGCGTGGGTTCAAATCCCACCCACTCCGCCACACATAAGAGCAAAAGGCTATCAGCAGAGATGCTGATAGCCTTTTTTGTGCCGGGGCGCAAGTGCAAGGCCGCTTCCGGGGGAGGAAATTATCGGATTATAGCGAAGGGAGGAGTGAACGACGCCTATAGGGAGATGATGCGGTGGACCGGCGCGACTTTCTGAAACTTGCCCTTCTGGCGGCTCTGGCGGGCGGGGCGGCGGTCGACCTTCGCCCCGCCGGGGCAAGGGGCATATCTGCCGCAGCCTTTCCCGGGTCCCCTCCCGGCAAGTGCTATCAGGGGCCGCCTACAGGGGTTATCGGCACAACGCTGACTGAGCTGTTCAAGGTTGGGCCTGGGCCGTCCAGCTCTCACACGCTCGCTCCGCTCAGGATCGCCAACGATTTCTGGACGGTGCTTGAGCGGCTCCCGGAGGACGACCTCCGCCGCGGGGCCAGAATCGAAGCCCGCCTGTACGGCAGCCTGAGCGCCGCCGGTCGCGGGCACCGCACCGACCGCGCCATCCTCGCCGGTCTCCTGGGTCAGAAGCCCGGAACGTGCGACACCCGGCTGATGGACGAACTGCAGGACCCGGCGCGCAAGTACGTCGTCGCTATAAGGGGCATCGGCTTCGCGCTGAGCGGCGCGACCATCGTCTGGGATAAACACGAACACGACTATCCGTTCGCCAATACCATGGTCATGAGCCTGCTCGCCGCCGACGGGTCGGTCGTCTGCGAGCGGGAATACTATTCCACCGGCGGCGGCTTCTTCGCCTGGAAGGGCCAGCCGGCCGATGACCGGGGTGAGCCGGTTTACCCTTACGGCAGTATGGCGCGTTTCCGGGAAATCGTGCAGGCGAGCGGCAAAAGCCTTGACGAGGTAATGCTCGCCAACGAAAAAGCCATTCGCAGGGTTGGCGAGCGCGAGATATACACCCATCTCGACTTGGTGCTGGCGACCATGGAGGAAGGGGTACGCCGCGGGCTTGGCGAGGAGGGCCAGCTGCCGGCGCCGTTCGAGTTCCACCGCAAAGCGAAACAGCTATACGGGGGGGCGTTGCTGGCGGGCGCGGACGAGCGATTTATGGGCCTGTTGAGCAGCTACGCCCTCACCGTCGCCGCAGGCAGCGCCGCCGGACGCCTCGCCGTCACCGCGCCGACGCTCGGCTCGGCCGGTACCATGCCGGCGATCGTCTACTATATGAAGAAACACCTGCAGCTTACCCGCGAAGCGATGCGCAAGGGCCTTCTCGCCGCAGCGCTGGTGGGTTTTCTGTGCAGGAACAACGCCGGCGTTGCGGCGGCGGGCTGCCCGGGCCAGATCGGCGTCGCCGCGGCGATGGCGGCGGCCATGCTTGCCCATGCCACCGGAGCCCCGCTCGAAGTAACCGAACTCGCGGCCGCCATCGCTCTCGAGCACCATCGGGGCATGACCTGCGACCAGGTCGGTGGCTATGTTTTGCTGCCCTGCATAGAAAGGAACGCCTTTGCGGCGGTCAAGGCCTATAACGCTTGGTTCGTCGCCAAAAATGAGATCGCGGCCCGCCACGGGGAAGACCTCGACCGGGTAATTGCCGCCATGCTGGAAAATGGCAGGGCTACGCCGCAGCAGTTCGGGGAGACGGGGAAGGGCGGGCTTGCTACCGCGATGGTCAGCTGCTAAGGCAAATTCCACATAATTCTAAGAGGAATACGGCCACAAAGCAAGAAAACTAAATAGGTACCCTGATTCGACCAAAAAGGAGAAATATATGAGAAGCAGAATTTGCTTGTTCCTGGTTGTGGCGATCCTGTGCTTTGGTTTCGCCGCCACCGCCCACGCCGCCAAGCCGGTCATCAAAGCCGACAGCACCTCCTTCGACTTCGCCAAGGGCATGTATGTCCTGAAGGGCAACGTCACCGTCGAGGTGGGCAGCCGCATTATAACCGCCGGCGAGGCCCGCGTCAAGGTGCTGACGCTCGAGGTCTGGGGCGAAGGCGGCATCACGCTCAAGCAGGACGACACCTATTTTACCGGCGACAGCGTCTACGTCAACGGGCCGCAGAACAGCGCCACGATAAAGGGCGGCGTCACCTTCAAACGGGGCAACATCTACATAACAGCCGACGAAGCCGACTTCAACTGGCAGACGAAACAGGGAATCTTCCGCAACAACGTCAAGATCGACGACAACGGCCAGCAGATAGCGACCGACTGGCTTCAATACAACGTGGCGACGAACACTTACACCACCGAGCAGTAGCGGCAGGAACGAAAAGCTTCCGGGGCAACCCGGAAGCTTTTTTGCATGGAACAGGGTGTTCTACGGCAGGATGGCCAGGTCTTTCAGTACGGCCTCGGCGATTTTCCGCGCGGCTACGCCGGTGGCGCCGTCCGGGGCCTCGATGTTGACGGCGAAGATATAGCGGCCGCCCTGTTTTTCCACGCCGCCGACGAACCAGCCATGCAGCCACCTGCCGTCCTCGAACCCCGACCCGGTTTTGCCCATAAATACCGTGCCGTTGTTTTCGGCCAGGGTGATGTTTCGTTTGACGATCGCCACATTGCCGGCGGAAAACGGCAACTGCCCGGAATACAGCCTGGTTAGCAAATCGACCTGCTCCACCGCCGAAATCCGCAGCGACGACCGCAGCCAGAAGGTCGTCAGGCCGCCGGAGATATCCCGGTTGCCGTAGCCGATGGCGTCGAGGCGCTCCTGCATCCTTGTCTCGCCGATGCGCGCCGCCAGGTTCTGGAAGTACCAGACCACCGAATTGCTGGTGGCGGACGCCAGCGTGTGGTCGCGGTTCCAGCCGTCGATGGAACGGTGCGTGCCGTCCCACTTCATGAGGGTGTTCTCGTCGGCGGCGTCCAGCACCCCGGTCTCAAGGCCGATGAGGGAATTATAAATCTTGAAGGTCGAACACGGCGACAGCCGCTTGCGGCTTTGCGGCTCGTTGTAGACGATATACCTGTCGCCCGGCTGGTCGTATATGACCATCGTTCCCGCATACCCCCGAAAATACTTTCCCAGGTCGTCGCGGACCTCGACCGCCGGCGAAGCCTCGGCGGCTGCTGTCGCGCAGGCGAGCAGCAGCGCGCACAGGAACCACAGTATTTTTTTCATCTTTTTTCCTCCCTTGATCGCGTTCTGCCTCCATTCTAATCGGCGGCGACCGGGGAAAAAATAGCCGCAGGCTTACAGTTTTCTTACAAAAAAACAGGCGCTGCCGCAAAAAGCGGCGCCGGCGCCTGTCAGATCGTCAATATGCAGCCCTGCCCGCGGCGGGTTTTAAGAATGCGGCCGTGGGCGCCGAGTTTTCGCCGCAGCCGGTAAAGCAGGATACTTAGTTCGTCGAGCCCCACATCGGGCGCGCCGGCCAGCAGGGGCCGTTCGCTCCACACCGCCGGCCGGATGGCCGCGTAAGGGACCAGCTCGTTGCGGTGCTCGTACAGCAGCTCCAGCAGGCGCCATTCCTTGACCGACAGGGATACCTCCGCATGGTCGACGAACAGGGTTTTTCGGGCCGTGTCGACGACGACCGGCAACCCTTGCGCCGGCTGGGGCGGATCGTTGACCGGCTGGGTGTCGCCGAAAGTGAGGGTCTGTTCGGCTTCCTCGGCGAGCGTGAAGCGCAGCATGACCACGTTCGCCGCCAGGCCGATCTTGTCCCCGGACGTCAGTGGCGACGGGTCCTGGGGCAGCGAGCGGCCGTTGACCGTCGTACCGTGGCGGCTGCCCAGGTCGCGGACCGTCCAGCGACCGTCGAGCAGTTCGAAGCTGCAATGCCGGCGCGATACGAGGAGGCTGGCAAACGCGATGTCGGGGCTGAACGACGCGGTGCCCCGGCCGAGGATTATCTTGTCCGGCTCCAAAGGAAAGCAGGCGCCCCGGGCGTGGGGATCGCCCCTTTCCACCAGCAGCCGGGCGATGGGGAGGCTAAAGCCCCCTGCGGTATGCATGGGAAAATCACATCTCCGTAGCTTTAGTTGCGCCGGGGAATTCGCGCATCAGCTTCGCGGCGATCGGCACGTCGGCGGGGGCGAAATCGTAGCCGCCCAGCTCTGACGCTGCCACCCAGCGGTATTCCTCGTGCTCGACCGGGCGGATATCGCCGCCGGTCCAGCGGCAGAAATAAGCAAGGACAAGGATCTGGCCGCCGGGGAAGGTGTGGAGACTCTCGGTAAAGAATTCGCCCACGCGGACTTCGATGGCGAACTCTTCCGCCATCTCGCGCGTCAGGCAGTCCTCGGGACTTTCCCCCGGCTCGATCTTGCCGCCGGGGAACTCCCAGCGGTGGGCGAACCTGCCTTCGGGCCCCCGTTTGGCGATGAAGATGGTGTTGTCGCGGACGATGATAGCGGCAGTTACTTTGGTAAGCATAGCGCCCCCTGTTAGCACGACAATCTTTAGCTTACTTCGCCCCGCGGCGGGGAAATCCTTTTACCGGGAACCCTTGCGGGAATCGAACTCGGCCAGGAGCAGGCCGATCTTGTCCCTGATGGCCGGCATGGCAGCCGACGGGGGCAGGGAGGCGAGCAGACGGTCGATGTAGCCGCGTCCGGCGATCTCCCGCGCCGTCCAGGAAAAATTGACGTCGAACAGCCAGCTCAGCATCACGAGCTTGCGGTCGTCGGCCGTCCTGATGTCTTCGTAATAGAGTAGCTTGCCGGCGAGGAAAGTTTCCTCCAGCTGCGGCGAACAGCCCGTTGCCGGCGGAGCGGGCGGCAGCACCCGGCAAATGTCCAGCTTGTCGGTGTCGCGGATAATCCGGCCGTGGAGGGTGAGGCGCGGGTCGCTGGCGGGGAGGGCGGCCGCGTTATGCCAGCGGACGGCGAAAGCGAGCGCCTCCCAGTCGTTGGGGCGGACGAGGTCCGAGACGCCGGCGGCGAGCATCTCCTCGACCCCGAGGCGGCCGTGGTCGACCGAATCGGCGTCGCGGAAGGTGCGGTAGACGGTCGCCTGCCGGAAGCGGCCGAAATCGTGGCACAGGCCGATGGCTTCGGCCAGCCGCGTTTCGGCGTCGTCCAGGCCGAGGCTGCGGGCCAGATCGCCGCTGAGCCCGGCGACAATAAAGCTATGCTCCTCTTTCTGAAGGATCTTCGGCTGTATTTCGGCGTCGTCGCAGTAAAAGGTTTTGACATAAGCGGCGAAGAGGCGGTAAAGGTTGTCGAGAGCGGCGGTTTCCAAGGGCGGCGTCTCCTTCGGGCGATATTTATCCGCAACCAGAATACCACTTTTGCCGCGCCGCGGCAAGACGGGCGAAATAGGACCAGAGGCCCAGAAAATGCGTACTAAAGTTGGTAGGATTATCGGCCGTATTAAGCCAATTAAATCCATCACCCCCAAGGGGGGAGACGGAGGTAAGCGGCATGAACGCCGGGGAATTGCAGTTGGGAAACGCGATGCGCTGGGACACGAACGACAACAAGATCTACTTCGACACCGAGCGGTGGACGGTATGCGGCCGGCTGGTGCTGCGCAAAAACGCCGACGGCAAAATCGACATGTTCATCATCAAGGCGGAGCAACCACAGGCCACAGGATAAACTTTGAGAAATCATACCGATATTCGGCTGCCCTTCAGGGGCGGCTTTGTTTTTTCAGAGCCGGAATTTACGGTGACAGACAGTGAATACATTATACGGTTAAGATAAAAAAGAGAAAAAATAGGGATTATTCAAAAGACGGCAAAATGTAAACGGGAAAACCTTTTTTACAAGGAGGATGCAGCAATGAAAGAAAGATTACTGACCCTGACCGTACTTGGGCTAGTATTCGCGGTTGTTTTCGCCTTTGCCGGCGCCGTGTCGGCCGCCGGGCTGACAGGCGCCCAGTTCGAGCAGCCGCTGCTGATCACCAGTGTCGGCCAGAGCGCCGACGGGCAAATGGTGCGGGTTCTCGCCCAGCGCGGGGGTCTTAACTTCACCTACGACTCCCTGGCCGGCGCCGACGCCGTTTCCGGTTACAGGACACTTGTGCTGGTCGTCGGCGGCAGCTCTAAGGGACTTGGCGCCGCCGGCATCAACCTCGACCAGGAAGAGCAGCGCGCCAATGCCCTGATCGCCGCCGCCAAAAGCAGCGGCATCGGCGTCGTCGTCATGCACGTGGGCGGCGAATCCCGGCGCGGCGACCTCACCGACCGCTTCGTGCGGGCCACGGCTCCCAAGGCCGACTATCTGATCGTCGTGGCTGACGGTAATCATGACAATATTTTCGGCCAGATCGCCGGCGAAACCATTCCCGTCGATTATCCCGGCACGGTCGGCGAAGCCGGCGGCTACCTGAAAGCGGCTTTCAAATAATCACGTCCCGTTTTTGATGGGGGTTGTTCTATGTCGGAAATCATGCTCGCAGTCGTCATGCTGGCCGTCTTTCTGGCCTGCGTGCTCTGTCTGAAGCTGCCGGTCGGCCTTTCCCTGGCGGCGACCAGCGCCGCTCTGGCCGTCGCCGCCGGGCAGGGCTTGCCGCTCAGGCATCTCGTCGAGGGCATGTTCGGCTATCTCGACGTTTCGCTCGTGTTGTTCACAGCGATGATCTTCATGAAAGTGATCGAACGCAACGGCCTGCTCGAACGCCTTACGCGGGACCTGACCTGCCGGTTCGGGCATTCGCCGCTGGCTATGCTCACCGTGCTTACGCTCATAATCATGTTCCCCGGCGCCATAACCGGCTCCTGCACCGCCTCGGTGCTGAGCACCGGCGTGCTGCTCGCCCCCGTGCTGCTGGGCATGGACATGCCGCGCCATATCGCCGGCGCGATAATCGCCATGGCCTCGGTGTACGGGATGATCGCCCCGCCGGTCAACATTGTCGTCATGATCATCGGCGGCGGCATCGACATGCCGTATGTGGGCTTCGACCTTATCCTCCTGCTCGTGACCGTGCCGCTGGCGGTGCTGACGACCGTATTCCTCGGCTACCGCTACGCCCGGAGCGCCAACCTGGCCGCACTCGTCGACAAGCTCGGCGATGCCGACACCAGCCGCGGCTGGGCGCTATACCTGCCCCTTATCCTTATCGCCGTCCTCATGGTCGGCCCCAAAGCGCTGCCCGGCATATTCCCCGACCCGCGGATGCCGCTCACCTTCGTCATCGGCAGCATCGCCGGCCTGTTCGTCGGCCGGAAGTTCTCCTTCTCCCAGGCGGCGCGGGACGGGGTGAGGGAGATCCTCCCCGTCATCGGCATCCTCATGGGTGTCGGTATGCTGCTGCAAATCATCACCCTCACCGGGGTGAGAGGCTATATCGCCGTCAGCAGCCTCAGCCTGCCGGCCTACCTGCTGCTCGGCAGCATCGCCGTCAGTCTGCCCCTGTTCGGCGGCATCTCGGTATTCGGCGCCGCCAGCGTCCTCGGCGTGCCCTTCATCCTGGCCTTCCTCGCCCAAAACCTCATCGTCACGGCCACGGCGCTGTCGCTCATCGCCGCCATGGGCAGCTTCACGCCGCCGGTCGCGCTGACGGCGGTAATCGCCGCCCAGGTGGTGGGGGAAGAAAACTATCTGCGGATCGTGAGACCGCTTATCCTGCCCTCGCTTGTCGCCATAATCATCGGCATCCTGATGATCATGTACGCCAATCCGATCGGCAAGCTCGTCCTGTAGGAGGGAAAGCGATGATAACTGTCGTCTACCGGCTCATCGTCGTCGTTGTAGCCGTCCTGGTGGTTTGGGAACTTTTCTCCCAGAAGGAAATCAAATGGCAGGCCAACGCCGCGCTGGTGCTCATTCCCCTCGTGCTGCGGGCCTTCATGCTCGTGTAGGGAGGGGAAGCCATGGTTGGAACGAAGAAGACCGCCCTCGCCCTGCTGGCGGGCGTCGTCGCCATCCTTATTCTGGTGACGCCCCAGTTCACCGCCATGCACAGCGCCGACACCATCAAAAAAGGCCCCGGCGTCACCGCGGTCAAGATGCTGAGCGACTACTTCGCCGGCCTGAAGAACACCCCCGGCGACACGGCGGTCTACGTCCTCGACAGCGGCAAACCCGGCGGCACGGTGCTCGTCGTCGGCGGCACCCACCCCAACGAGCCCTCGGGCTACATCGGCGCTATCCTGCTGGTCGAAAAAGCGCGGCCGACCAAAGGCAAGCTCATCGTCATCCCCCAGGCCAACGCCAGCGGCTTCACCCACAACGACTATTCAGAGGGGTCGCCGCAGCGGTTCGCGCTGACGACACCCGGCGGCGAGCGCTCGTTCCGCTACGGGTCGCGGGCTACCAACCCCATCCACCAGTGGCCCGACCCCGACATCTACGTCCACGCCGCCTCCGGCCAGAAGCTGTCGGGCAGCGAGACCCGCAACCTCAACCGGGCCTATCCGGGCCGCCCGGACGGTACGCTTACCGAACAGATCGCCTACGGCATTGTCGAACTGATTCGTCAGGAGAAGGTCAACCTGGCCGTCGACCTGCACGAAGCCTCGCCGGAGTATCCGGTCATCAACGCCCTGGTTTTCCATGAACGCGCCATGGACGTGGCGGCGGTCGCAGCTCTGGACCTCGAAATGGAAAAAATCAAAATCGGGCTCGAACCCTCGCCCAAGACGCTGCGCGGCCTGTCGCACCGCGAGTGGGGCGACGCCACCCAGGCGATGGCCGTGCTGATGGAGACCGGCAACCCCGCCCAGGGACGCCTGCGGGGCGCCACCAACGAAGCGCTGGTGGTCACCGGCCAGGATAGGATGTACGAACGGGCCGCCAAACTCGGCCGGCTGTTCATTCCCTACGACAAAAACGGCCAGCCCCTCAGCCTGCGGGTTGCCCGCCACGTCGCCGCCACCATGGTACTCATCCGCGACTCTTTCGAGAAAGACCCGCGCCAGGCGGTCGTCATAACCGGCGTTCCCTCATTCCGCGAGATTGTTACCAAAGGCGTAGGCGCCTTTTTATAACACAAAAAGGGAGGTTTATTAAGTGAAGGGCAAGAAGTTCAACATCCTCGCATGGCTGGTGATCGCCGTCTTCACCGTCGGCATCGTCGGCAATTGCAGTATCCCCGCATATGCCGCGGACAAACGCGACGTAATCGCCGCGCACGGCGTGGTTGCGGCGGCGCACCCGCTGGCTGCCCAGGCAGGGGTGGAAGTCCTCAAGAAGGGCGGCAACGCTTTCGACGCCGCCATCGCCACCGCCTTCATGCTCAACGTCGTGGAGCCCAATGCATCCGGCATGGGCGGCGGCGGCTTCGCCATCGTCTATGTGGCCAAAGAGAAAAAGACCTACATGATCGACTACCGCGAAATGGCGCCCGCCAAGGCAACCCCCGACATGTACGCGCTCGACGAGAAAGGCAAAGTCAAAGACAACGCCACCGTCACCGGTTATTATGCGTCAGGCGTGCCCGGCATGCTGCGGGGCATGGAAATGATCCATCACAAATTCGCCACCCAGAAATGGGCTGATCTCATGGCCCCCGCCATCGCCCAGGCCGAGGCCGGCCTACCGGTTACGAAAAACCTCAATGGCATCATCGGCGATCAGATTGACCGGATGGAGAAATACTCCCCGTCGCTGGAATGGTTCAAAAAGCACTATTTTAAAGACGGCCTGCCCCTGGATGCCGGCGATGTCCTGAGAAACCCCGAACTCACCGAATCGCTCAAACTTGTCGCCGCCGGCGGTGTCGATGTCTTCTACAAAGGCGTCATCGCCGACAAGCTCGCCGCCTATTACGAGAAAAACGCCAACAGCTGGATAACCAAGGCCGACCTGGCCAACTATCAGGTCAAACTACGCGAGCCTGTCACCACCACCTACCGCGGCTACACGCTCGTCACCTCGCCGCCGCCTTCCTCGGGCGGCCTCACCCTCGCCAACATCCTCAATATCATGGAAAAATTCGATGTCGCCAAGATGGGCCGCTCCTCGACCGCCTTCCACCATACATTCATCGAAGCCCAGAAACTGGCTTACGCCGACCGCGGCCGCTACATGGCCGACACCGACTTCGTCAAGGTGCCGATGGCCGGACTGGTCAACAAAGACTATGCCGCCGAGCGCGCCAAAGGCATCAGCCCCGATACCGCCAATAACGGCGTCAAACCCGGCGATCCCGGCAAATACAGCGCCGGCAGCACCACCTCCTTCTCGGTTGTCGACAAAGACGGCAACATGATCACCGTAACCCAGACGATCAACGACTTCCTCGGCGCCTGTGTCGTGCCTGACGGAACAGGCATCCTCATGAACGACGAAATGGACGACTTTGTTACGAATAATCCCAACTCGGTCAACGCGCCCGCCCCCGGCAAACGGCCGCTCAGCAGCATTACCCCGACCATCGTCCTCAAAGACGGCAAGCCGTTCATGACCCTCGGCACCCCCGGCGGGCCCCGCATCATCACCACCGTCGCCCAGATAATCATGAACGTCGTCGACTTCAAGATGGATCTGCAAGCCGCCATCACCGACCCGCGGATGCATAACCCCAACGCCGCGGTCGCCCAGATCGAGCAGACCATCGACGAGGCGACCGTCAACGAGCTCATGGGCTGGGGCCACAAAATCAACCTGCGGCCCGAGCGCTCCGCGTACTTCGGCGGCGCTCAGGGCATTATGATCCTGCCCGACGGCAGCCTGCACGGCGCGGCCGATAACCGCCGCCTCGGCCAGGCGTTCGGCTACTAATTCACACAGCCCGCTGAGGGGGGAGTTCCGGCTCCCCCCTCTTGCTGTTCAGCCTCTTTTCGGCAGGGGAATGGAAAAAAACGGGGAATTTTTCTTGTAGAGGTGGGAATATGCGCGTATCGTTGATCGTGTTAGTGCTGCTCGTCCTGGCTACGGCCGTAGCGGCGGCCGCGGCGCCGGAACAGCTTCTCCTCCTGCCGGGGACGCCCTACGCCACCGAGGTTTACGTCAGCGGCGCCGCCCCCGGCCCCGCCGTCCTCGTGATGGGCGGGGTGCACGGCAACGAGCCGGCCGGGGCGCTGGCCGCGGAGCAGGTGCGCGGGTTCGCCGTAAGCAAGGGCGCCCTTATCGTCATTCCGCGGGTGAACAAGCTTGCTCTGGCCGCCGGCATCAGGACGCTGCCGGAAATCGGCGACATCAACCGCGCCTACCCCGGCCGCGAGAGCGGCACGCCGGCCGAGCAGATCGCGGCCGCTGTCGAAGGACTCATCCGGCAATACGGCGTCACAATGCTCATCGACCTCCACGAGGCCCGCACCTTCCACCGCCTCGACCATACCTCGCTCGGGCAGATGATCCTGTTCGCCGCCAACGACCGCAGCGCCGAGCTGGCGCTCGCCGCCATCGACCATATCAACGCCCTTATCGCCGACCCGGTGAAGAAATTCGCCTTCGGCGCCCATCCCATCCCCGGCAGCGCCGCCTACCACGCCGGCGCCGCCCTCGGCCTGGCCGCCTTCACCGTGGAGACGAGCGGGCAGCAGCCCATTGAGGAGCGCGCCGCCCAGCATGTCGCCATTGTCCGCAGCCTTCTTCGCCAGGAATGGGTGGACGCACAGTGACCGGTTTCGCCGGCGAGTACCTCGCGGCGCTCGCCGTATTCCTCCTGACCGCCTGCTACTATGCGGCGGAACGGCTAAAGCACGAACGTAACCTAAACCGCATCCCCCTGCGTATCCACGTCAACGGCACGCGCGGCAAATCGTCGGTCACCCGCCTGATCGCCGCCGGTCTGAGGGCGGGAGGCCGCGTGGTCGTCGCCAAGACGACGGGCTCGGCCGCGCGGGTCATCCTGCCGGACGGCAGTGAACGGCCCCTGGCGAGGCGGGGGCCGGCCAACATTCGCGAACTCGTCCCTTTTACGGCCGAGGCTGCCGCCCTCGGGGCCGAAGCCATCGTCGTCGAGTGCATGGCCGTGAGGCCGGAGATGCAGCGCTTCGCCGAGGACAAGCTTGTCAGGGCCCATATCGGTGTCATTACCACCATCCGGCCCGACCACGAAGAAGTGACCGGTGAGGGACCGGGCGTCGCCCGCGCCCTGGCGGGCGCAATCCCCCGGCAGGGCGCGCTCGTCACCACCGCCGCCGCGCTGGATGCCCTTGCAGCCGCCGGCGTCGCTCCCGCGGGCGCGGTGCGCCTGGCAGGCCCGGACGAGCTGCCGCCGGCCTGCCTGGAGGCTTTTCCGGGCGAGGTTTTCCCTGAGAATGTCGCCCTCGCCCTGACGGCGTGCGAACTGGCCGGCGTCGACCGCGCCACCGCCCTGCGGGGCATGCAGACCGCCAGCCCCGACCCCGGCAACGTCACTGTCGGCGAATACGCGGCCGCCGGGCGGACGGTCACCCTCGTCAACGCCCTGGCCGCCAACGACCCCGAATCGACCCGTATCCTGTGGCAGCGGTACGCCGCCGGCAGGGCGTCCGTAATAATGCTCAACTGCCGCCCCGACCGCAAATACCGCACCGTCCAGCTGGCCGAGGCGCTCGCCGCCCTGCATCGCGGCCCGTACCTCGTCACCGGCGACGGCGCGTTCGCCAGGCGTCAACTCCTCAAGCAGGGCATTGCCGCCGCCGATATCCGCGTGATCGCCCGCCCGTCCAGCCCCGCCGACCTGGCTGGCGTCACGGACGGCGGAAAACTGACCGTTTTCGCGGCCGGCAACGTCCAGGGGCTGGAGAATTTCCTCAATTGCCGGACGGCAGGAGTGAACACCTGATATGCACGTACTCTTCATCGGCATCGTCGTATCGCTGCTTACCGCCGAACTTACCGGGTTTTCTCCGGGAGGCATCGTCGTGGCGGGCTACCTCGCCCTCTTCCTCGGCCACCCGGTCTGGCTCGCCGGCACGGTCGCCGCCGCGCTCGTGACGCTGGCCGCCGGCCGCCTGCTGGAAAAGCGCCTGCTCCTTTACGGCCGCCGCCAGTTCGCCGTATATATCCTTGTCGGCATGCTCGTCGGCCAGGGGGCGATGCTCGTCACCCGCGGCGGGAGCTATTTCGACTGGGGCTTGCTCGTCATCGGCTACCTCGTGCCGGGGCTGATCGCCCGCGACTTCGCCCGCCAGGGTATCGTGCCCACGCTCCTCGCCCTGGCGCTGGCCGTGGCGCTGACCGCGCTGGCCTCGCTGGCCGGGGAGGGGCTGCTATGGTGAGCCGTCCCCGCCTCGCGCTGCTGGTGCTCGCCAGCTTCCTGCTGCTCGCCTGCGCCCGGGGAACGGTCAGGCACGAGCCCGACGCCGCCCACCCCGTTATGGCCGCCGCCGTGGCTACTGCCGTCAGGGCGCAGGCGGTTGTCGGCGACCGGCTCATCGGCCCCGAATACACCGAAATAACCACCACCCTCGGCCCGCTTGCCGCCAAAAAACTGTCCCGGCACCCCGACTTCGCCGCCCTCGCCGTCCGCTACCTGCTGGCCGCCGGCGTCGGGCCGGGCGACCGGGTGGCTGTGAACTTCTCCGGCTCCTTCCCGGCCATCAACGTCGCCGTCCTCGCCGCCATCCAGGCCGTCGGCGCCGAGCCGGCGATAACCAGCTCAGTGGGTTCCTCCACCTGGGGCGCCAGCGACCCGGATTATACCTGGCTGGATATCGAGCAGACGCTCGCCGGCCAGGGGCTGTGGGCATGGCGGTCGGCGGCCGCCTCGGTCGGCGGTGTCGGCGACGTCGGCGGCGGCTTGACCCCCGAGGGCGTAGCCGCGGCCAAGGCCGCCATTAGCCGGGCGGGAGTGGCCGAAATGCGGCCCGCCGACCTCGACGAAGCGGTAGCGCTGCGCCTGGCGGTCTACCGGCGGGACGGCCAGCTGCCGGCCGCGCTCGTCAACGTCGGCGGCAGCCACGTCATTTTCGGCCGGCAAGGCCACCATTCGCCCCTCCGGCAAGCCCTCACCGCCGGCTACACCCCGCGGCGGCAGGTTGCCGATGGCCTTGCGGCCCCCTTCGTCGACAACAACCGTCCGGTAATCCACTTCCTCAACATCGGCCAACTGGCGGCCGCCAACGGCATCAAAGCCGACAATCCTCCGGGAACGAGCGCTGTGATGTACGCACGGGCCGTGCCGGCAGCCACCCGTCTGGCGATAACCGCTTGGCTGGCGGCCGCCGTCTGGGTGCTGTGGTACGGCGGGCGCAGGAAAGAGTGGTGGCGCGGGCCATGTCGCTGAAAGCGATAAATTATCCCCACATCCTTTCCGGGTTAGGCCTCATCCTCCTGGGGCTGCTGGCCCCGGCGGTCCTTAGCGTCAAGGGCTTCGGCATCTTTCCGTTGATGGAGCGCAGCCTCGTCCACGCCAGCAGCGGCGCCCTCCTCACCGCGTCCCTTAAGTTGGTTGCCCTTAACACCCTCCGCGCCCTGCCCATCTACATCGGCACGCTGCTGCTCGCCCAGGGGCTCGGCACCTTCCGCGCCGGCGCACCCCGCATCCTCCTTGTCCTGCCGCTGGCCGTCATCCCGGCGGCCTATGAGGCGATCAAGCTGATCTACGGCATCGCCTACGATTTCGGCATCCCCGCCATCAGCCTCATGCTGGCCATCCTCCTCATGAGCCGGCTGGAGAATATGACCCGCAGGGTATTCCACAAAATCCTCGTCCTCGCCCTGCTGCTGTTCGGGGTGGAGTGGCTGGACACCGTGCCCCTCCTCAGCGGCTACTGGTTCGGGCGCGGCGAGATTTCCACCGACCTGAAAAAAATCGCCGCCTTCCTGGAGGCGGAGGAAATACTCAACATCACCGGCATCGCCCTGTTCATAATCTGCACAACCAACTCCTTTATCCTTGCCCGCCTGCTGAGCGTCTACACCAAGGAGCTCAAGGTCGCCGAGCAGGTCCGCCTCGACAGCGAACTCAAGCTGCGGACGCTGGAGAACAGGTCGCTCAGGGAAATGCAGTCGCTCGTCCACGACCTCAAAACACCGCTCACCTCCATCCAGGGGCTGGCCGGGGTGCTGGCCGTCTCGGTCGCCGACGACCCTAACCGCCAGTACGCCGCGCGCATCGTCGAAGCCAGCGACAAGATGAGCAGCATGATCAGCGAAATGCTGCGCGACGATACCCGCCAGATCATCAGCGGCCGCGAAATCGTCGAATACGCCGCCGCCCACGTCCCCGGACTCAGCGGCCTGCGCAGCTTCCGCATCGAAGCCGTCGAGCCGCTGCCGGCGGTGGCGGTCAACAAGATCAAAATGTCGCGGGCGATCGTCAACCTGCTCGAAAACGCCATGGAGGCGGTCGGCGGCGACAACGGCCGGGTCGGCGTCCGGGTGTCGGCCAGGGACGGCCGGGCGGTCATCGAGATAACCGACAACGGCTCAGGCATCCCTTCCGACCAGTCGCAGCTCATCTGGGAACCGGGTTTTTCCACCAAAAACTCATCCGGGTTCGGGCTGCCTTTCGTCCGCGAGACGGTCGAAACGAACGGTGGCGCCATCGTCATCGACAGCGTGGGCGGCCAAGGCACGCGCGTAATCATCACCCTGCCGGAGGTAACGGACCATGACTGATAAAGCGATCACCATCCTCGCGATCGACGACGACCAGGACATCCTTTTTACCCTGGCGGCGATCGGCAGGACCTACGGCTGGCGGGTGATAACCGAAAACGACGGCCGGCAGGCGGCGGCGAAAGTCCGCGGCCTGAAGCCCGACATAATCCTCGTCGACTACCACATGCCCGGCCTCGACGGCCTCTCGACCGTGGACCTGATTCGCACCCACGACCACAGTGCACCGATCATCGTCCTCACCGTCGACGAGCGGCAGGAAATCGCCGACCGCTTCCTCGACGCCGGCGCGAACGACTTCGCCAACAAACCGATAAAAATCGCCGACCTTGCGGCCAGGATCAGAGTCCATATGCACATGCGGCAGCAGCAGGAGCAGTCGCCGGCGCCCTTCTGCGACAAGGGGATCAACGAAGCCACCCTGGGGTTGGTGCGGTCCTTCTGCCGCGGCGCCGCCGGCCCGTTCGCGGCCGAGGAAGTGGCCGAAGGCACCGGCCTCGCCTATCAGACCATCGTCCGCTACCTGCAGTTCCTGCAGGGCCGCAGGGAGCTCACCGCGTCGAGCAGCTACGGCAAGGTCGGCCGTCCGCGCAAGAAGTACCAGTGGATGGCGAAAATGGGGCCGTGAGAAACGGGCTGAGGCGCAAAAAGTTAAGTCCCCCGGCAGAAACGACGATAAAGAAAGTAAATGAGGCGTATTCTGTCGAGAAGGCTGGGGGCAGCAATGGAGATTTTCGCCTTACTGACCGTCGGGGCGGTCCTGTCCAACTGGTGGGCCTGGCGGCAGCGGTAAACCGCCGACGGCAACGTATTATTCAGTGCGATCGCTTTTTGCGGCTGCGCTATCCGGCTGGAATATTTCCCCGTGCGCGGGGTTATTCTATACTGGAATAGTGCGACGAACGGAGGCATCGGCATGAACGTGCGGAGCGGGCTGGAAATCGTGGAGCTGCATAAGGAATACGAAGCCAAGATGAAGGAGCTGGACGAGGCTGCGTCAAGGCTGGAAGACCTCGGCTACACCAAAACCCTGCTGCATAACCAGTTGAGCAAGCTCGGCGACGAGCTCAAAATACTCGAAACAACCCGGTTTCAGGCGCTCGACCCTGTCACCGTGCCCAAATCGACCCTCGGCGGCCACGACTACTTCGTTTCTTAATTGGCTTTACAGACCGGAACGTGTGTTCTAAAATAATAATAGGATAAATTCACACCGGACGCGCATGGGAACAGGTGTGAATTTTTTTTCCCCGCGCGCGGGAAATATCGCGGAACCGGGCGGTGAAAATATGCAGCGCTGGATAATCCACGTCGATATGGACGCCTTTTTCGCTGCCGTGGAGCAGCGGGACGACCCCGCCCTCCGCGGCCGTCCGGTCATCGTCGGCGGCGTCGGCCGGCGCGGGGTCGTTTCCACCGCTTCCTACGAAGCCCGCCGCTTCGGCGTCCATTCGGCTATGCCGATGGAAGAGGCGCGGCGCCGCTGCCCCCACGCCGTTTTTATGGCGGGCGACCACCGGAAGTACGCGCAGGTGGCGGGGGAGATACGGGACATCCTCGCCGCCTTTTCGCCGCTGGTCGAACCGCTGTCCCTCGACGAAGCCTTCCTCGACGTCTCCGGCATGGAATGGCTCTATAGCGACCCCAAGGACATCGCCACAGCCATCAAGGCGCGCATCAGGGACGAGCTGGCCCTGACCGCCTCGGCCGGTGTGGCGCCCAACAAGTTTCTCGCCAAGCTGGCGTCCGACTGGGGCAAGCCGGACGGTCTGGTGGTCGTGCGGCCGGAAGAAGTGACCGCCTTCCTGCGGTCCATGCCCATAGCCCGCCTGTGGGGGGCGGGCGAGAAAACAACCTCCTTGCTGAAGGGGATCGGCATCACCACCATCGGCCAGCTCGCCGACGCCGACGAAGCCATCCTCCGCAAGCACTTCGGCAACTCGGCCGACGACATGCGGCGGTTGGCGAGGGGTGAGGACGACCGGCCGGTGATCCCCGATCATGAGCCCAAGTCGCTCGGCAACGAGGTCACCTTCGCCGAGGACCTCCGCACGCGGGACGATATCGGTACCTGCCTGCTGGCCCTCAGCCAGAAAGTCGGCCGCCGACTGCGTCAGGCCGGCTATGCCGGGCGGACGGTTACGGTCAAGATCCGCTTCGGCTCCTTCCGTACCATCACCCGCAGCCGTACCCTCGGCGAGCCTACCCTGCTCGGCGACACCATCTACGAGACCGCCCAGGCCATCATGGCCGGCATCGAACTCACGGAAGGCGTGCGCCTCCTCGGGGTGACCCTGTCCAACCTGCAGGTCCACGGCAGTCAGATCAGCCTGTTCGCCGGCGACGACGACAAAAAACTCAAAGCCTCGGTCGCCGTCGACCGCCTCAAGGACAAATTCGGCGAAGGCGCCGTCACTCGCGGCCGCCTCATGCCGCCGAAAAAGGAAAAATAAAACAACCCTAATGGGTTGCCCAAAGATAAAAAGGCAAAAGGCCGTTCAGAAGCCCCCAGATGCAAGGCGCACCGGAGGATGGCCCGCGAAGGCGTACTTGGTTGCGTACGTCGAGTGGGCCATCCGAGGAGCAACGACGCAGATGGGGGCTTATCAACGGCCGAGAATTATATGCGCCAGGGGCGGTGGCGAAGCCGCGCCTCCAACTCCGCCGCCACCTGCTCGGGATGCAGCCCGGTGATGTTGAGCATAATAGCGCCAGGCAGGGCGTCGCCCGTCGCCTCTTCGCCGCGGTGCCCCACGCTGATGTCGGCGGATTCGAGCCCGCTATGGAAAGCGGGAACGGTCTCCGCCCGGCGGGACGAGTAGAGGACGGCGTCCACCTCGGCGCGGAAGCTGACGGCTTCCTGCAGGCTGATGACCTTGTACCCCCTGGCGGTCAGCGCTTCGGCCAGCCAGGTCGCGGGGTGCTGGAGGGCGACGGTTTTCTTCATCTCGGACCGTTCCTTCGCTGTTGATCGGCGATTGCCGCTAGTATCCCTCCGGCGGGAAAAAATATGTGGCGGCGAGGCCTATGAGGCAGGAACGGGACCGGTGTTCGCCTAAAGATTAAAACAGACTGTTTGGGGAGGCGATGAACAATGGTTAATCAAGAAAGAATGCTGGCCGAGTTTTTCGAACTGGTGAGCATCAGATGTTCGACAAGAGCCGAACGGGAAGTTGCTGACGTGGTCAAGGCCAAGCTGGCCGCTTTGGGCCTCAAGGTGGAAGAAGACGATGTCGGCGGCCGTATTGGCGGCAACTGCGGCAACGTGCTGGCCTACTTCAAAGGCAACGTCGCTGGCGCGCCGGTCCTGATGCTGAGCGCCCACCTCGACTGCGTCGAGCCCTGCGGCGGCGTCAAGCCGCAGCTCAAGGACGGGGTGATAACCTCCGGCGGCGATACCGTGCTGGGAGCCGACGACAAGTCCGGAGTGGTAGGCATCCTTGAGGCGCTGCGGATCATCCGCGAGACCGGCGCCGCCCACGGCGACATCCAGGTGGTGTTTACCGTGGCCGAGGAAGGCGGCGTCAACGGTTCCAAGAACATGAACCGCGAACTGCTGGCGGCCGACTTCGGCTATATCCTCGATTCCGGCGGCGCTCCCGGACGGATAATCAACGCCGCTCCCGGCCAGGACAGCATCAAGGTCATAATCCGCGGCAAGACCGCCCACGCCGGCGTGGCCCCCGAAGAGGGCATCAACGCCATCGTCGTGGCCGGCAAGGCCATGGCCGAGCTGCGCCAGGGGCGGATCGACGACGAGACGACCGCCAATGTCGGCATCATCAAGGGCGGCCAGGCCACCAACATCGTGCCCGACTACGTCGAGATCGCCTGCGAGGCCCGCAGCCGCAACAAAGCGAAGCTCGCCGCCCAGACTAAGCACATGGTCGAAACCTTCGAGCGGGTGGCCGCGGCCAACGGCGCCAAAGCGGAAATCACCGTCAAGACCGCCTACGACCCCTATGTGCTGACCGCCGACATGCCGGTGGCCGCATTGGCCCGCCAGGCGGCGGAAAGCATCGGCCTGACCCCCGTTTTCGAAGCCACCGGCGGCGGCAGCGACGCCAACTTCTTCAACGCCTTCGGCGTACCGTCGGCCGTGCTGGCGACCGGCATGTCCAAGGTGCACACGACAGCCGAATTCATCAAGGAGGCCGACCTTTACAAGACGGCCGAGCTTGTCGTAGCGATCATCAAAGAGGCTGCCAAGGTCAAGAAACAGTAATATTAGAACAGCCGTAAAGTATCGGCACAAAAAGCCCTGGCGGGATATCCCGCCAGGGCTTTTACTAATATTCTCCCGTATCCTCGCCGGTGACGTAGAACACCGCCCGCCCTTTGGCCACCAGCGTATTTTCGCCGTTCACGACATCGACCTCGGCGTGGAGGAGCTTGCGGCCTTCGTGCACCAGGCGGGCCTCGGCCGTGAGGCTGTCGTCGGTCGTCACCGGCAGGAAGTAATTGACCGCCGTCTCCACCGTGACGACGCGCACCTTGAGGGTGCGGAGGGCGATGCCGGCCGCCATGTCCACGAGGGCGGCGATGACCCCGCCGTGGGTCATGCCGTACGAATTGGCGAACTCCGCCCGCATCGGCACGGTGAGGAGCGAACGGCCGCGGGCCGTTTCGACGACGACGGCGTCGAGAAAACGGATGAAGGGTACGGTCATGAAGTGCTGTTTGATGAATTCCGGCCAGTTATCCATGTCCGGCTTTCCTCCTTTTGGTGTGCCGGCCTTAGGCGGCGTTGTCAAAGCACTCCCTGGCGGCGGAGCAGCCGGCAGAGGCTGTGGAGCAGGCGCGCGTAACCGCCGGCGGTGCCCAAAAGGGCGGCTTTAACCTTCCGCTCCAGCGGCGCCTGGGTCTTGGGGTCGGAGAGGTACATGGCCAGCAGGCCGTGCACGACCGTCGACGCGAAGCCCGGCTGGGCCAGGCGGCCAGCGCCGTCCAGCGCCTGGCGCCAGAAATGGGTGAGACGGGCGACGATTTCGTCCGGACTCTCATAGTAGGCGACGAAGTTAAGATCGCCGTGGCAGCGGTCTTCGGCAAGATCGATGAAGTAGTCGAGGAGAATATGAAGGCCGCATATCCACGGGAAATAAGCGGCGCAGGTTGTCTCCGCCTCGTTGGCGGTCAGGTCGGGGTCGGACGCCAGCGCGCACAGCATGAACATCCCGAGGGTCGAGCCGGTCGCGGCGGCGAATTCCCACAGCGTCACGCCGGGATAATCCGCCAGGTGCCGTCCGCCCCAGGCGCGCATCTTATCCTCCCGCACCGCTGGGTCGAGGTGCTTGTATATCTGCAGCTCGCTATAGAGAGCGGCCAGCCTGAGCGCGGCCGGCTTCACCAGGCCGTACTTCGGCAGGCGCGCCGTCTCCTCGCGGCAAGCCGCCACAAGAGCGGCGAGGTAGCCGCCGTCGGCCTTCAGCGGGTAGCTGCCGTAATAATCGCGGGTTTCGCCGTCAGGGTCGAGAGCGTCGGTCATCGCCAGGTGGAGTTGGCGGAAGGCCGCCTCATCCGCGATCCCGGCCCGGTCGCACAGGTTGTCGAGATAATCGCTGATCGTCTGCAGGGCGACGACCAGCCGGACGAAGCGGCCGGCATCCACGCCGGGGTAGAGGCTGTAGATGGCGCCCCCCTGGCAGTGGAACCGCTTATCCCTGATGCTGGCAAGCGCCTGGGCGGCCAGTTCCGGCTCGGCGTCCGCGGCTCGCCGCCGCCAGCCGGCCAGTTCGCCGTCCACGAGCGGGAATGCCTGGCTGACGAAGCGCCTGATAAGATTAAGGCTATTGGCCGTAGACAAAAGCGAAGGCATTGTTCCTCCTGAAAAGCGGGGCTATTGAAGCGCGGACGGCATCTGCTGCCAGACGATCTCGGCGCCGAATTCCTTCTTGAACCATTTGCGGTGTCTTTCCGCTTCCTGAATCTCGATCGCCGCCCCCTGCCTGCCCACCGTCATAAGCAGGTTGGCGGTCTTGGGCTTCAGGCTGGCCGTCAGCTTGGTCACCACCCCCATCTGGGTTGTGTCGAGGCATTCGGCCAAGCCCAGCAGCAGCGCCATCTTGCGGGCTTTCTGCCAGTCGGTGTCATCGAGAAACTCCGAATACAGGCGGTTGCGCATATATTTGGCGGTCGGGCCCTCGTGCCAGCCCGCCACCACCGCCGTAAGCATCTGTTCGCGGTGGGTGAGGCCGAACAGGCGGGCGTTCTCCACCAGGTAGGCGCTATGACGCGGATGGTCGTAATAATTTATCGTTATGCCGATATCGTGCAGCAGGGCCGCCACTTTCAGCAGCAGGCGGTCGCGGTCGTCGAGCTTGTGCAGGTCCTGCCAGCCGTCGAACATCGCCTCGGCCAGCTCGGCGACGTGATAAGCGTGCGGGGCGTTGCCCTTGTAGAAGAGCAGCATGTTATTAGTGCTGTGCAGGAGAATGTTGGCGATAACTTCCGGCTGGCCGGTGCGGGCGAGATAATGGCGGAGGAAGAGACCTTCCCGCAGGCCGCAGCCGCTAACAATCAGACGGTTGGCGCGGGTATGGTCGAACAGGCACTTGACGATGGTGGAGCCGGCGGTGATGATGTCGGCCCGCTCGCTGCTCAGCCCGGGGATTTTAAGCCGCTGCTTATAGTCGGCCAGCGTCAGGCCCCGCCACAGATCGGTGAGCGAAATGTCGCCGAGGCGGTAATTGTGAACCTTGTTGAAGGGGTAGTTCTTCCGTTTCTGGTCCATCTTGGCGATATTGCGGGCCGTTCCCCCCACGCCGACGAGCGGCAGACTGACGTCCTTGAGCCACGGGTTTTTTTCCAAATGGTGCATAATATAGCTGCGAAGCTTTTCCAACTGGAGATCGGTGATCCTGTCCTGGGTACCGAACTGTTCGGTCAGGTTGACGGCGCCGAAAGGCAGGCTGACGACCTTCTGCGGCTTGCGGCCGCGGATGAGCGTCAGCTCCGTGCTGCCGCCGCCCAGATCAAAAATGACGGCGTCCTCGACATCGATGGTGTTGATGACCCCTATGTAGCCGATATGCGCTTCGGTATGACCGGTGATCGATTCGAGGCGAATGCCCGTTTCCGACTCGATCAGCTCGATAAGCATCAGGCCGTTCTTGGCGCTCCTCACCGCCGCCGTGGCCACGGCCAGCGTCTTGTCGACCTTGAACAGCAGGCACATGTGGGCAAATATCCGCATCGTCTCAACCGCCCGCCCGACAGCGTCCGGGCGGAGAGTGTGCGACTTGCCCATCCCCTCGCTTAGCCGCACCGTTTCTTTCTGATGATAGACGAGGTTATAGGCGCCGTTGGCGTAAATATGCATGACAATAAGGCGGGCGGAGTTCGAACCAAGGTCGATGATGGCGATTCTTTCCGTCATTATCTATCACTCCCCACCATAGTATTCGGCTTTTTTTGCAAAAACCTTGCCGGCGCCGGGAAAAAACAATTGCGGCTGAATTGACAGACTTTTACGGCAAATTAACATAGTCTTAATCTCGGGAAAGAGGAGTTTGATCGTTGTACTGTCGAAACCTTTACCGATAAGCTTGTGGAGGAATGTCACAATGTCCAACTTTTTCGGCGTTATGCACGTCGGTTCGGAGCAGGTCAGCCTGCAGATAGTCGAATATACCTCTTTGGGAGACATGAGAATCGTCGAGCGGGCCAGCTCCCAAGTCACCATGGGCGAGGAAACCTTCAAGACCGGCAGGATCAGCTTCGCCACCGTCCGGGAACTGTGCGAGCTCCTCAGGGGCTACCGGCGCATCCTCCAGGAATACGGCGTCAAGGACTACCGGCTGCTCGCCACCACCGCCATCCGCGAAGCCGATAACCAGCAGTACATCATCGACCAGATAAAGCTGAAGACGGGGCTGACCGTGGAGGTCGTCGACATGCTCCAGGAGATGTACCACAAGTACATCGCCCTGTTCCGCGCCATCGAAGCCGAAGGTCTGGCGGCCGAGCAGGAGGGCATCCTGTTCGTCGACATATCCTCCGGCGGACTGTCCTTCACCCTGTACGAGGCCGGCGTCCTCCGGTACCAGCAGAACATCCACATCGGCGCGCTGCGCATCAAGGAAAGCTTCGAGCGGTACCAGCGCGATTCGGCCCATTTCTACCAGGCGCTGACCGAATACATTTACAGCACCATCGACCTCGTCGAACTCGAACTCAACCAGCACAAGATCAAGTATCTTGTGCTGTCGGGCGTCGAAACCGGGCTGCTGCTCAAAATGCTGGGACGGGACGAGGCCGCCAAGCTGACCTATGTCGGCATTGACGACTTCCTCGCGCTTTACGACCGCGTCAAGCAGCTCAACCTTCCCCAGCTCATGCAGGCCTTCAATCTGTCGGAAAGCCGGGCGGAGATGGTTCTGCCCACCATCGTGCTGTACCAGCAGATCCTTGCCCTGAGCAACGTCACTCAGATCGTCGTTTCCGGCGCCCAGTTCGGCGACGGTATCACCATCTCCCATATCGCCGAAAAATCGCACGACAAGTGGCTGGAAGTCATCGAAAAGCAGATCGTCAGCTTCGCCCACACCCTCGGCAACAAATACAAACGCGACATAGGGCACGCCGCCAGCGTCGAAAGCACCGCACTGCTGCTTTTCGACCGCATGGTAAAGCACCACGGGCTCGGCAAGCGCGAGCGCTTCCTGCTCAAGATCGCCGCCATCCTGCACGACATCGGTAAATACGTCAGCCTGCGGCGCCATTATTTTTACTCCTACCGCCTCATCATCTCCTCGGACATCATCGGCTTCTCCGAGGAGGAACGGGCGCTGATGGCCAATATTGCCTACTATCACTCCAAAGGCACGCCCTCCCTCAGCGACGCCAACTTCGCCGCCCTGACGCCGAACCAGCGGATAACGCTCGCCAAGCTCGCGGCCATCATCAGAGTGGCCGACGCGGTCGACCGCAGCCATATGCAGAAAGCTACCATCCGCGACATATCCCTGAGCGGCGAGGAAGTCGTCATCACCGTGTCCGCCGACCAGGACATATCGCTGGAGGAATGGACCTTCATCGACAAAGCCGACTTCTTCGAGAACGTCTTCGGCATCAGGCCGATTCTGGTGAGGCAGGGGGAAGAACGCCGTGTTCGATAAACACGAATACTTCTTCAACCGCGAGCTGAGCTGGCTGAAGTTCAACCTCCGCGTTCTGCGCGAGGCCCAGGACAAGCGCAACCCCCTCCTGGAAAGGGTGCGTTTCATCGGCATCACCGGCTCAAACCTTGACGAATTCTATATGATCCGCGTGGCCGGTCTCCGGCGGCAGCTCGAAAACGGCATCAACAAACTCGACGCCGCCGGGCTGACGGTGGACGAACAACTGCGTCAGATATCGCTGGCGACGAGGGAACTGGTTAAAAAGAAATACAACTATCTGCGGGTGCTGAGGCGGGAAATGGAAAAAGAGGACATCTTTTTCGCTCCCGTCGACGAATTGCCCGAGAAGAACCGCGCCTGGACGGAGCGCTACTTCCACAATACCATCTATCCCGTCCTCACGCCGCTGGCCGTCGACTCCAGCCACCCCTTCCCCTTCCTGCTCAACCGCAGCCTCAACCTGGCTGTCGAACTGCGGCAGGGAAGCGAGGCCAAGACAGCCGTCATCCAGGTGCCCAGCGTGCTGCCCAGGATCGTCGAGACCCCGGCGAGCGGCCGGAAACGGCGGTTCGTCTTCCTCGAAGAGATCATCAAAGCCTACTGCGGCGAACTCTTTCACGGCTACACCGTCAAGGATGTCACCCCGTTCCGCATCACCCGCAACGCCGACCTCGACATCGACGAAGAAGACGCCGACGATCTCCTCGCCGAGGTTCAGAAATCGCTCCGCCAGCGCAAACGCGGCCAGACGGTGCGCCTGGAGATCGCCAGGACGGCCAACCGCACGCTGCGGGAATTCCTCGTCGACAGCCTCAAGATCGGCGAACAGGACGTGTTCGAGATCCGCGGCCCGATCGACACCAGCTATTTCATGCGCTTCGCCGACTTGCCGGGGTGCAGCCGGATGCGTTACGAGCCCTTCACCCCCGCCGTGCCTGCCGACCTCGTCGGCGAAGAAGACCTCTTCGCCGCCATCCGTCAGCGCGACGTTCTCCTCCACCACCCGTACGAATCGTTCGCCCCCGTGGTGGAGTTCATCCGTAGGGCAGCCACCGATCCGCAGGTACTGGCGATAAAGCAGACGCTGTACCGGGTGGGAGGCGATTCCCCCATCGTCGCCGCGCTGGCCCAGGCGGCCGAGAACGGCAAGCAGGTGACCGTGCTTGTCGAGCTGAAGGCGCGGTTCGACGAGGAAAACAACATCCTCTGGGCTCGCCGGCTCGAAGAGGCCGGCTGCCACGTCATCTACGGCCTTGTCGGCCTCAAGACCCACGCCAAGATCGCTCTGGTCGTCAGAAAAGAGACGTCCGGCATCAAACGTTATGTGCATATGGGCACAGGCAACTACAACGACGCCACCGCCAGAGTATACACCGACCTGGGGCTTTTTACCGCCAACGACCAGTTCGGGGCCGACGCCTCCGCCTTCTTCAACGTCATCTCCGGCTACTCCGATCCGCCGGTGTGGAACAAGCTCGCCGTCGCGCCCATCGGCCTGCGGCAGAAATTCGGCGACCTGATCGACCGGGAGATAGGCTTCGCCCGCGCCGGCAAACCGGCCCGCATCGTTGCCAAAATCAACTCCCTCGTCGAAAAGGAAATCGTCCGCAAACTCTACGAGGCATCCCACGCCGGGGTCAAAATCGACCTGATCGTCCGCGGCATCTGCCAGCTCAAACCCGGCATCCCCGGCGTCAGCGAAACAATCACCGTCAGGAGCATCGTCGGCCGGTTCCTCGAACACAGCCGCATATTCCTGTTCGCCAACGGCGGCGACGAACGCATATTTCTCTCCAGCGCCGACTGGATGTTCCGCAACCTCAGCGAACGGGTCGAGCTCCTCTTTCCGGTCGATTCCCCAGCCCACGTGGAGCGCATCACGGGCATCATCGACCTCCTGCTGCAGGACAACCAAAAAGCCTACATCATGAGGAACGACGGCAACTACCGCCGCGCCGACAAGCGGTCCAAGGCCGTGAGCTGCCAGGCCGAATTTCTCCATCAGGCCCGCCAAGCCGCGCTGCGGGACGAACTGCCGCTCGAGAAGCGGCTCAAGCCCGCCTACCGCCGCAACGTGTAGAGTATCCACCGTTTCGGCCCATAACCCCTTGACGGGTCCAGCCGCACCACGTATACTATATTGTAACATATGTATAATGTATACAATGGTTTGATGGAAGTGCGCCTAGGGTTCCGGCCGCTCCGGCGGCGTCAGGTCCAAGCGGCGCAAGACCCTGCGACAGGGTCGACACCGTGGGTATAAAATACCCCAGCGGAAAGTTCCACAGGGAATTTTCGCTGGGGTTTTACTATTTTCGGAACACAGGAGTGTAGCGGGCATGGCTCAATTCTCTCTCCCCTTCGGCGACGGTACGGTGGCGATCTCACTGCCGGCCGCGCGGCAAATCCAGGTGGTGGACGGCAAACCGGCGCCGGCAGTGGCCGACGTGGCCGCCGCCGTGCGTCAGGCGCTCGCCCGTCCTATCGGCGCGCCGCCTCTCGGCGAATTGGTGGCGGCCGGCGAACGGGTGGCCGTCGTAGCCAGCGACCTGACCCGCGGCAGCCTGCGGCATGACCTGTTCCTGCCTGTGCTGCTCGACGAACTCAACACCGCCGGCGTCCCCGACAACGACATCACGCTCGTCGTCGCCCTGGGGGCCCACCGTCGCCATACTCATGAGGAAAACGTCGCCACCTACGGCCGGGAAACGGTCGGCCGCGTCCATATCGAGCAAAGTTTCGCCCAGGACGAGGCCGAATTCGTCCGCATCGGCGCCACCTCCCGCGGGGTCACGGCCAGAATCAGCCGCCACGTCGCCGCCGCCGACAAAGTCATCCTCACCGGCGGCATCGCCTACCATCCCATGGCGGGCTTCGCGGGCGGCCGGAAAAGCGTCGTGCCGGGGGTGGCGAGCTACGGCACCATCCAAGCCAATCATCGCTTCTGCCTGAACGACACGGCCGGCGGCGGCGTCAACCCCCTGTGCGGCAGCGGTCTGCTGGCCGGCAACCCACTGCACGAAGACCAGATGGAAATAGCCGCCCTGCTTGCGCCCGCCTTCCTGCTCAACGTCATCCCCGCGCCCGGCGGCGGCCACGCCGGCTTCGTGGCCGGCCACTGGCGCGCCGCGTGGGAAGAGGGCTGCCGGCAGGTGGCCGCCATTTACGGCGTGCCTGTCCGCGCGCGGACCGACCTTGTCGTTGCCTCGGCCGGCGGCTATCCCAAGGACATCAACTTCTATCAGGCCACCAAAGCCACCGAGAACGCGCTCGCGGCCTGCAAAGAGGACGGCGTCGTCATCGCCTTCATGGAATGCCGCAATATCGCCGAACCGCCCGACTTCAGCGGCTGGTTCGACATATCCTCGCTCTTCGACCGGGAACGGGCGCTGAGGGAACGATTTACCGTGCCGGGCTACGTGGCCTTGAAAACCGGCTTCGACGCCCGGCGTATCCAACATATAATCGTTACCCGGCCCGAAAACCGGGCTTTTATCGAAAAAGCGGGCATGACGCCGGCGGCCGACTTCGCCGCCGCCCTGGCGCTCGCCGAAGCCCGCATCGGGCGCGACGGCTACACCGCCACCGTCATGCCCCACGCCGCCGACACCCTGCCGCTGCCGGCCGGGTGACCCGTGCGACCGAAAAAGCAGGAGGGATTGAATTGTTCTGGAATAAACCGATAGAAACCATGAATCGCCCTGAGCTCGCCGCCGTGCAGACGACCAGACTGCGCGACACCATCGACAGAGTCTACCGCCAGGTGCCATTCTTCCGCAGCCGCATGCAGGCGGCCGGTCTGTTGCCCGAAGACATCGCCAGCCTCGAAGACCTTGCGCGGCTGCCGTTTACCACCAAGCAGGACATGCGCGACAACTACCCGTACGGCCTGTTCGCCGTGCCGCTCGCCGAAATCGTCCGCATCCACGCCTCCAGCGGCACCACCGGCAAACCGACTGTCGTCGGCTACACCAAGCGCGACATCGGCATCTGGTCGGAAGTCATGGCCCGCACGCTGACCGCGGCCGGCGCCAACCGCCAGTCCTTCATCCAGGTAGCCTACGGCTACGGCCTCTTCACCGGCGGCCTGGGCGTCCACTACGGCGCCGAGCTCGTCGGCGCATCGGTCATCCCCGTTTCCAGTGGCAACACCGCCCGCCAGATAATGCTCATGAAGGACTTCGGCACCACCCTGCTGGCCTGCACTCCCTCCTACGCCCTGTACATCGCCGAGACCCTCGGCGAGATGGGCCTCGAACCCAAAGATCTCTCCCTCCGCGCCGGCGTCTTCGGAGCCGAGCCGTGGTCGGAGCGGATGCGCAAAGAAATCGAAGAGCGGCTGGCCATCAAGGCCATCGACATCTACGGCCTCAGCGAGATCATCGGGCCGGGCGTCGCCAGCGAGTGCGAGTGCCAGGACGGCCTCCACATCAACGAAGACCACTTCTACCCCGAAATCATCAACCCCCAGACCGGCGAGACGCTGCCGGACGGGGAAAAGGGCGAACTGGTGCTGACCACCATCACCAAAGAAGGCATGCCCATGATCCGCTACCGCACCCGCGACCTGACCGTGCTGACCCACAAGCCGTGCGCCTGCGGCCGCACGCTCGTCCGCATGGGCAAGGTGCTGGGCCGCAGCGACGACATGCTCATCATCCGCGGCGTCAACGTCTTTCCCTCCCAGGTGGAAACGGTGCTCCTCGGCCTTGGCGAGACCTCGCCCTACTACCAGCTCATCGTCGACCGCGAAGACAATCTCGACAAACTCACCGTCCTCGTCGAGGTCACCGAGTCGATGTTCTCCGACGAGGTCCGCAGGCTGGAAACGCTCGAGCACAAAATCGAAGCCGCCCTGGGCAGCGTGCTCGGCGTGACCGCCCAGGTCCGGCTGGTGGGACCCAAGAGCATCGAGCGCAGCGAAGGCAAAGCCAAACGCGTAATCGACAACCGCAAACTGTAAAGGGGGAGCGACAAGCATGATCATCAAGCAAATCTCGGTTTTCCTCGAGAACAAGCCGGGGACACTGGCAGAGGTGCTGTCCGTGCTGGACCGCCACAACATCAATCTCCGGGCCATGTCGGTGGCCGACACCGCCGACTTTGGCATCCTCAGGCTGGTGGTCAACGAACCCGACAAAGTCGAACAGGCCCTCAAGGGTGCAAGCCTTGCCGTCAAGACGACGCCGGTGCTGGCCATGAAGGTTTCCGACAAGCCGGGCGGGCTGCTCGCCGAAGTGAAAAAACTGACCACCGCCGGCATCAACATCGAGTATGTCTATGCTTTTGCCGCCCCGGCCGCCGAGGAGGCGCGGGTCGTACTGAAGGTCGACGATCTCGCCAAGGCCGAGAAGGTCCTAAAAGGCGACAAGGCCGCCGAAGGCGGCGAGGGGCCGAACTTCTACTGGTGAGAGGCATTGCCGCGAGCCGCGACAACCATATTTAATACAGCTGAGGGGGGCCGACGAGCCCTCCTTTATTTCTTGCATAGAGGATGCTTATGTACCCATAATGGATTTTGATGCAGATATAAACGCATTTTGGGAGGGGAATAAGCAAAAAAAGTTTAAACAGTATTTTCAGTAATATTATCTAGGAAGTTCAGTGAATTGTTTCACAAACTGGAACGGGAGGCGAAGAACAAGTATGTGGGCCAACAAGTTCCCCAGACGGACCTTCCTCAAGGCCACGGCAGCGACAGCGGCCGCCGTGGGGGCGGGGGATGTCTTTTCTTTCGGCGAGTGGATGAAACAGGCCAGTGCCGCTCCGGTTACCAAGATTCCGTCCCTGTGCGAGACCTGTTCCGCGGCGTGCGGCATGTGGGTGCACGTCAAGAACGGCAGAATCTGGAAGGTGACCGGCCAGAAAGATCATGGCCAGAGCAAGGGGCAGCTGTGCGCCCGCGGCCATGCCGGCATCGCCCAGGCTTACCACAAGGACCGCATCACCCACCCCATGAAGCGCGTCGGTGAGAACGACTTCATGCCGATCACCTGGGAGCAGGCGTACAGCGAAATTGCCGCCAAGCTCAAGAAGGTGCTCAAAGAACATGGACCTGACAAGGTCTTTTTCTCCCATAACCCCCGGCCGACCAACGCGTTCTACTGGCCGCGGCTGATGGCGGCCGTCGGCTCGAACACCATCCAGTCCCACCACTCCATGTGCAGCACCGGCCGCGATGTCGCCTACAAGTGGACGACCGGCGGCATGGCGAACGCCGACCTCGGCAAAACCAAGTACATCGTCTTCCTCGGCCGCAACTACGTCGAGGGTCTTTCTCCCTCATCGGCGGCCGGCATGGCTGTAGCCCACGGGAAGGGCACCACCATAATCGTCGTCGATCCCCGCCACAGTAACGCCTGCCTGTTCGCCACCGAGTGGGTGCCGATCAGGCCCGGCACCGACCTCGCCCTTCTGCTGGCCGTGGCCAACGTCCTCATCGCCGAGAACCTTTACGACAAAGAGTTCGTCGACGAATGGTGCGTCGGCTTCGACGAGTTCAAGAAAGGCATGAAGGACTACACCCCGGAGTGGGCGTCCGCCGTCACCGATATCCCCGCGGACACCATCTACGCCATCGCCCGCGGCTTGGGCAAAAACAGGCCGACCAGTTGCATCGAGCAGGGCTACAAAGCCCCCAACGGCTGCAACTACGCCAACGGCACCCAGATGTTCCGCATGGTCGCCTGCGTCAACGCCCTCCTCGGCAACTACGGCCAGGACGGCGGCATGAAATTCGGCAACGCGCCCAAACTGGGCTCGCTCGACGCCAAGAAATACCCGGCCCCGCCCAAACCCAAGGCCGCCCGCTGCGACGGCGTCGGCATCAAGGGCGAATACCCCCTCTGCCAGCCCAACCAGGGCATCGTCCACATGATGCCCCAGCGCGCGCTCGAAGGCAAAGCCAAGGCCGGCTTCCTCTACCGCATCAACGTCGCCCGCAACGCCCCGCAGCCCGAACTGCTCACCAAAGGCTACAAAGCTCTCGATCTCTTTGTCGTCTGCGACATCAAGTGGTCCGAGTCGGCCATGTGCGCCCATTACGTACTGCCGGAGTGCAGCGCCGCCGAGCGCGAGGACCTGCCGGCCATCGTCGGCGCCACCGTCACCATGCGCACCGCCGCCATCGATGTCGTCCACTCCGAGACCAAGCCGCTGCCCGAGATCGTCACCGAACTCGCCGGCCACATGGGATTGGAGAAATACTTCAACTTCACCCGCGAAGAAGTGGCCGCCGCTATGGTCAAGCCACTCGGCGTAACCCTGGAGGACCTCAGGGCCAAAGGCACCGTCAAGGTCAAAGCCCCGGCTGCCAAACCGCTCAGTTTTGCCACCGGATCGAAGAAGGTCGAACTCTACTGCAAGGCCTTCGCCGACCACGGCCACAAACCGGTGCCCGAGTGGGAGCCGCCCTTCGCCAAGGCCGACAAGAACAGCTTCGTCCTCATCCACGGCAAGCAGGGCTTCCTGTCTCATACCACCAGCATCAGCGACCCCTATCTCCTCGCCGTCGCCAAGCGGGGCGATCTTGAGAGGCTGTGGATCAACGCCGACCGGGCCAAAAAGATGGGCATCAAAGACGGCGACCTTGTCGAAGTCGCCTCGCCGCAGGCCACTCGGAAGGTGCGGGTCAAAGTCACCGAACGCGTCCACCCAGAGGCCGCCTACCTTCCCGCCGGTTACGGCCGCTTCGCCCCTTTCCTCAAGACGGGCGTCGGCTACGGCATCAACCCCAACGACTTTACTCCCTGCCGGGCGGAGGCCATTTCGGGACACGCCATGATGATGGAAGTCACCGTCACCATCAGAAAGGTGGGTGAATAACCATGCCGCGCTACGCCATAATCATCGACGCCAAGAAATGCGTCGGCTGCTACGCCTGCCAGGTCGCCTGCCAGATGCAGAACGAACTGGGGCCGGAAAACGCCTTTATCCGTTTCGAGGACCGGGAAACGGGCAAATATCCCAACCCCAAATACGTCATGGTCCCCCTGCAGTGTCAGCACTGCCAGGACGCCCCCTGCGTTCCCGTCTGCCCCACCACCGCCTCCCACAAAGACAAGAACGGCCTCACCATGATCGACAAAAACAAGTGCATGGGCTGCCGGCGGTGCGTGCCCGCCTGCCCCTACAACGCCCGCACCTATCTCAAGGACGAGGGCGTCGTCCAAGCCTGCAACATGTGCCTGTCGCTCGTCAGCAAGGGCGAGGAGCCGGTATGCGTGGCTACCTGTCTCACTAAAGCCCGCTACTTCGGCGACCTCGACAACCCCCAGGGCGAATTCGCCAAGCAGTTGGCCAAAGCCAAGCAGCTCAGGCCCGATTTCGGCACCAAGCCGACCCTGCTCTACATCATATAGCCGCCAGGAGGGAAAAAGATGCGAAATTTAAGCCGTCGTGAATTCCTGCGCCTGTGCGGTGCGACCGGAGCCGCGCTTGGCCTGACCCACGCGATAAAGCCGGAAATCCTTGAAGCCTTCGCCGGCCCCGCCGGCGGCCAGCCGCCGATCGTCTGGCTCCAGGGCGGCTCGTGCAGCGGCTGTTCGGTGTCTCTGCTGAACGGCGTGCAGCCCGAAATAGGCAAGGTGCTCACCGAAGTCATCAGCCTCCAGTTCCACCAGACCCTCATGGCCGCCGCCGGCGAACCGGCCATGGAAATACTGCCGGCAGTCAAAAAACAGTATGCCGGCCAGTACTACCTGGTGGTCGAAGGCTCGGTATCCACCGGCGACAAAGTCATGTACTCCACCCTCGGCGAACGTGACGGCAAGCCCGTATCCTTCGCCGAGTGGGTCAAAACGATGGCCGCCGGCGCCAAAGCGGTCATAGCCGTAGGCACGTGCGCCACCTTCGGCGGCATCCCCGCCGCCGGCAGCAACCCCGCTGGCAGTAAGGCGGTCAGCGACGTAATCAGCGGCGTGCCGCTCATCAACGTCCCCGGCTGTCCCATTCACCCCGACCGGGTGCTGGGCACGCTGGTGCACGCCATCAAGTACGGCATACCCGAGCTCGATCACCTCAAGCGACCGACCGTCTTCTTCGGCAAATGCGTCCACGACCTCTGCGGGCGCCGCCAGATGTTCGACGAAGGCAAATTCGCCACCCGCCTGTCCGAGCCCGGCTGCCTCTACAAGCTCGGCTGCAAGGGCCCGATGGCCTACAACGACTGCCCCACCCGCCAATACAACAACAACACCAGCTGGTGCGTGGCCGCCAACGCCCCCTGCATCGCCTGCGTAGAGCCCGGCTTCCCCGACCATACCAGCCCCTTCTTCGAGCGCATGCCCGAATACGGCCCGGCTGGCACACCTTCGCCACAGCCCCGCCAGGGCAACATCATCGGGGGTGACAAATAATGCGCAAAATCGTAATTGACCCCGTAACCCGCCTGGAGGGCCACCTCAAGGTTGAAGTTATGGCCGACAATGGCAAGGTCGTGGCCGCCGAAGCCGCCGGCACCATGTACCGCGGTTTCGAAACCATCCTCGCCGGCCGCGACCCGCGCGACGCCGTCTACATCACCCAGCGCATCTGCGGCGTCTGCCCCGTCAGCCACGCCACCGCCGCCGCCTTCGCCCTCGACGACGCCTTCGGCGTCCAGGTGCCGGCCAACGGCCGCATCATCAGAAACCTCATCCTGGGCGGCAACTACCTCCAGTCGCACATAATCCACTTCTACAACCTCTCCCTGCCCGACTACGCCCAGTTCCCGGCGATCGCCCCCTTCACCCACCATTACACCGGCGACTACCGCCTCAACAAAGAAACAAACGAGCGGCTCGTCGGCAACTACTTCAAGGCTCTGGAAATCCGCCGCAAATGCCACGAAATGGTCGCCCTGTTCGGCGGCAAAATGCCCCATCAGGTCGCCATCATCGCCGGCGGCACCTCCATGACCGCTCAGAAGGAAAAGATCGACGCCTATCGCAAACTGCTGGCCGAAATCGCCCAATTCGTAGAGAAGGAATACGCCGAAGACACCCGCCTCCTGGCCAACGCCTACAGCGACTACTTCCAGGTCGGCAAAGGCCCGGCCAACTTCCTCTCCTACGGCGTCTTCCCGCTCAACGACATCGGCCGCGACAAGCTCATCGGCGCAGGCGTCCACATCGGCGGCAAGCCGGCCGACCTCGACATCGGCAAGATCACCGAAGATGCCGCCCACTCCTGGTACGACAAAACCGCCGACGGCTCGCCCGCCAAGACGGCCACCAACGCCCAGTACGGCAAAGCAGGCGCGTACAGCTGGGTCAAAGCGCCGCGCTACGGCGGCGAAGTATGCGAAGTCGGCCCGCTGGCCCGCATGTGGATATCCGGCCGCTACACCTCCGGGGTATCCGCCATGGACCGCATCGTCGCCCGGACGCTCGAAGCCGCCCTCATCACCAAAGCGCTGGCCAAGTGGCTCGACGAACTCGAACCCGGAGCCCCGTGCGAAGCGGCCGTCGAGATCCCCTACACCGCGTCCGGCGTCGGCCTTGTCGAAGCCCCGCGGGGCGCCCTGGGCCACTGGATCACCATCAGGAACCACCGTATCGAGCGCTACCAGGCGGTGGTACCCACAACCTGGAATTGCTCGCCCCGCGACGCCGGCGGCAAGGCTGGCGCCCTCGAACAGGCCCTCATCGGGCTGCCGGTGCCTGATGCCGACAACCCCCTGGCCGTTGTCCGCGCCGTCCACTCCTTCGACCCCTGCCTCGCCTGCGCCGTCCACGTAATCACCCCCGGCAAGCCGGTCAGCGAATTCAAGCTGTAAAGCGCCGCTTCAAAAACCGGCAGGATTATTTCCTGCCGGTTTTCCTTGCTAAAACGCCGTCTTCGCGGAAAAAATATATGTAAATGAGCAGGATTTTCCCGGCGCAAGAAGTATAATTAATACTGCCATACTGCGACGGATAGGGAAGGATGTACTATGGGAGAAAAATACCGGGTAGCCATTCATCACGACAACGATTGCGGGTACATCGAATACGACATCGAGACCAAGAAAGTCACGGTCGTTATTGCCGACGCGGTCGTCCGCAAAACGGTGGAAGCCTTTCTTCACAGCGAGCACCTGCTAAGGGAAGCGCAGCGCACCTTGCTCGACTTCCGGGAAAAAACCGCCATGCCGACCGAAAGCCTGGCCGCCCTCAAACTCTCGCTCACCAGCCTGTGGCAGCAGACCGGGGTTTATGTGGACTGGAGCCGCCCGGTACCGGCGTCCTGACGCGGACGACAGCGTAATCGGCAGAATTGCCGAATTATCCACAAAACTATCCACAAAACACTTACAGTTGTGGATAAAAAACCGCCTGTAATTGCGTTTTGCTGGATTATGTCAAATTAGCGCCGATTACTGTTTATAACTTCCCGCCTGACGGTCGGCGCCCGCTTGACCGCGACCCGACCGATATGCTAGAATTCGTTGCGCGAACCTGACAGGCGTCATACCGACAAGACACGGGGCGTAAGTCCCGTGCCTTTTTCCGCCGTACCGCATAATTTGCCAGGCGGCCCGTTATTGACATCACGGGGCCGGAGTGCTATAATTCTTCCGGTAGAGTAGTCGTCTTCAGAGGCGCTACTCTAAATAGTCTCAACGCAAAACTGATGACGCGCCCGTAGCTCAGGGGATAGAGCAGCGGTTTCCTAAACCGCGAGTCGGACGTTCGATTCGTCTCGGGCGCACCAGGCTTTTTAAGCGTGGTGAACCGGATGCCGAACGATGATTACTATATGGAACTGGCCCTGGCGGAGGCCCGCAAGGCTTATGCCGTTGGCGAAGTGCCCATCGGGGCGGTTCTCGTTATCGACGGCGAAATCATCGCCGCCGCCCATAACATGCGCGAAACGTGGCATGACGCCACCGCTCACGCCGAAATCATCGTTATCCGCGAAGCTTGCCGCAAACTCGGCCGGTGGCGGTTGACCGGCGCTACGCTTTATGTCACAATAGAACCGTGCCCCATGTGCGCCGGCGCGCTCGTCATGAGCCGGATCGACCGCCTGGTGTACGGCAGCCCCGACTACAAGGCGGGTGCGGTGGAGTCGATCTTCAACGTCGCCCAGAACGACGCCCTCAACCACAAGGCGGAAGTACTCGCCGGCGTGAAGGGCGACGAATGCGGCGAATTGATGAAACAGTTCTTCCGCGAACGCCGCAGTAAAGAGTAAAGTTAAGGCGGCTCAGAAGGGTGCAGCCGCTAGGCGCGACGAGGATTGCGCCGCGCCGCGTACTCGAAACGTACGCAAGCAAGCAACCGCAGGAGCAACAACGCGGATGGGCCCTTATCAGCCGCCGCAGCATACGGAGAGGTGTCCGAGTGGTCGATGGTGCTTGACTCGAAATCAAGTGTACCGGAAGGTACCGTGGGTTCGAATCCCACCCTCTCCGCCATAATAAACAACAACCAGGCAGGCTGCCTGGTTTGTTTTTTTCTCCCCAACCCCGCCCCCTATAAACCGTATAAGTCGAAGGATTATTGACTGGAATAACGAAATTTGTAATTAATTGGCTTCAATAAGCGCCTGGACCTCGGCGATTTTCATCTGACCTTTGCGGGAGGAGGAATAGCGTGAACGCGGGCTACGTTTATAAGCCGTTCAAGTATTTTTCCAGCGTGATCATTATAACCTGGATAATTGAGTCGGGCATGGTTTGGTTGAGCTGCAACCGTAGTGAGCAGCGGGCGTATGAAGAGCTTTTTTCGCTAATGCTATTTATTGCGCTGCTTACCCCGTGCATTGTGGCGCTCCTGATGATTTTTTTGTCAGGGAGCCGCGAACTTACACGGGATTTTCTCAGTCGGGCTTTTGATTTGCGAAGGATAAAGCTGAACTACCTTCCCATGATACTGTTTACGATGCCTGCATTGGCGGCAGCATCCATTTATTTGTCGGCTTTTATGGGGGAAAGCCTGGAACAGTTCCGTATTGATAAAGGGGTCATATTTGCAACAGGCGTTATCCCTGCGCCGTTTTTTTTGTTTGCCGCGCCTCTGTCGGAAGAACTGGGCTGGAAAGGCTACGGGATGGACAGTTTGCGCAGCAAATATAATTTTTTTACTGCTTCGCTGATCTTTGGGCTGGTGTGGTGTCTGTGGCATGCGCCGCTATTTTTTGTCGACAACTATTATATGAACTTGTTGTGGCGAGCGGGTTGGCTTTATGTCCTGAATTACTTCGCCAGCGCGATTGCGGCGGGTTTCCTGATCAACTGGCTCTGGTACAAAAACAGGGGGTGTATTCTCGTTGCGGTACTTGTTCACGCTTCGGCAAATCTGCAGGGAATATTCCTCATGGGAAACATCGCCAAATGTATCGAAACATTTTTATTCGTGGCCCTCGCGTTTTTCGTTGTCCTGGCGGATAAAAAAGTGTTTTTTGGCAAGCCATCGGGGAGAATCGGTCATTTTATTGAATGAGAGCATTTCATATTTGGTGAGGACAGAACTAACGCTACATAATATGGGGAAAGCCAATTATTAGCGGCGCCGAAAATGACGGCGGAAGAAGTCCCGGGGCAGGAAGATAATTCAAGGCGGCCGCCAGTTGACAACGGCGGCCCGGAGATGTAAAATAATATTCGCGGTTTTACATGGTTATCGGGGATGGCAAACACCCCCGCCATATTGCCAACAAAACAAAATTCATATATAATCATTTACGTCAACACGGAGAGATGTCCGAGCGGTTGAAGGAGCACGCCTGGAAAGCGTGTGTACGGGAAACTGTACCGAGGGTTCGAATCCCTCTCTCTCCGCCACCTGATTTCGCTTCTTAAGGTCGGCCCACGGTAGCCGTTGGGTCTTGCGCAATAGGAACTCATGAACCCCGCCAGGTCCGGAAGGAAGCAACGGTAAGTGACAATTCTTATGTGCCGCGAGGGAGCCTGACGGCTGCCTTGGGCCGATGTTATCCGCAAACGGCAGCCTCCCTGGGCTGCTTTTCTTGTATTTGGCCGCCGGCGCCGAAAGGGAATGCCGGGACGCGTGTGGAATCTATTCACCTGTTATGGAGGTGTCGGTTCATGGCGTATGTAGCGCTCTATCGCCAATGGCGGCCGCAGGACTTCGACAACCTGATCGGCCAGGAACATATCAACACGACCCTGAAAAATGCCATCGCCGCCAACAAGGTCGCCCATGCCTACCTATTCGCCGGCCCCCGCGGCACCGGCAAAACCAGCACCGCCAAAATCCTCGCCAAAGCGCTCAACTGCGTCCACGGACCCACCCCGACGCCCTGCAACAAGTGCCCGAACTGCGAGCGCATCACTGCCGGCATCTCGATGGACGTATTCGAGATCGACGCCGCCTCCAACCGCGGCATCGACGAAATCCGCGACCTCCGCGAGGCCGTCAAGTTCTCGCCGGTCGAGGGACGCTACAAAGTATACATAATTGACGAAGTACACATGTTAACCGCGGAAGCCTTCAACGCTCTCCTCAAAACCCTTGAGGAGCCGCCCGCCCACGTCGTTTTCGTACTCGCCACCACCGAATCGCACAAAATACCGGCCACCATCCACTCCCGCTGCCAGCGCTACGACTTCCGCCGCATTCCGGTAACGGATATCGAAAAACGCCTCGCTGTCGTCGCCGCCGACAGTGGTCTCGACATCACCGCCGAAGCGTTGCGCCTTATCGCCCTGCACGCCGACGGCGGCCTGCGCGACGCCCTCAGCATCCTCGACCAGTGCACCGCCCTGGGCGACGGACCGATCGGCGCCGACGCCGTCCGCGGCCTCCTCGGCCTTGTCGGCCACGAATGGGTCTGGCGGCTGACCGACGCCATGGCCGCGCGAGATGCGTCAGCCGTGCTGCTCACCCTCGAAGAACTCATCGCCCTCGGCAAAGACGTCCGGCAGCTCCTCCTCGAGCTCGCCCAGCACGGGCGCAGCCTCATGATATACAAGGCCGCCCCCGAAACGGCCGGCCTCGACACATACGGCGACGACAGGACCGTACTCGCCGACCAGAGCGCCCGCTTCAGCCACGACGAACTCGTGCGGATGATCCAACTGCTCCAGAACGCGGCCAACGAAGCCAAATGGGCCGTCGAGCCGCGCATCACCGCCGAAATAGCCCTGCTCGCCGTCTGCCGCCGCGAAAGCGAAGGCGACTTGGCCGTCCTCGCCGAGCGGGTCGCCGCCCTCGAAGCCGCCCTCGCCGGCGGCGGTGCCGCCGGGCCCGCCCGTCCGGCCCCCGCCTCCACCCCGCAGCCGCGCCCCGTCCCGACAACGCAGGCCGCCCCGCCGCCGGCCGCCGCCACGGCAGCTCCGGCGCCGGCGGCTCCCGTACCCAAGCCGGCTGCCCCGGCCCTGCCGGCCGGCGCCAGCCCCAAAGAAATCTGGGACGTCGTCCTCAAAGAACTCGTCGCTGGCGGCAAACGCTCCGTCCACGCCTGCGTCTCCCAAGGCGAAATAGTATCCTTAACCGACAGCCAGGCGACCGTCCAATTCGCATCCTCGTTCGCCAAAGAACGCAGCGACAAAGAAGACTACCGCCAGATCGTCGAAAAAAGCCTCGCCCAGATCACCGGTCACCCGGTGAAACTGAACTGTGTGGCCGCCACCGTCCCGCCGTCGCCGGACGCGGCCCCGCCGCCTGCAGCCGCGGGCGGCGCACCCGCAGCCCCCGGCGAAGGGCATCCGGCCCTGAGCCAGGCCCTGGCGATCTTTGGCGGCAAAATAATCAAAGAGGAAAAGAACGAGGAGGTCTGATCGATGTTCGGCAACATGGGCAACATGGCCAACATGATGAAAAAAGTGCAGAAACTGCAGGCCGACATGGCCAAACTGCAGGAGGAGCTCAAAACCAGGACCCTTGAGTCCACCGCCGGCGGCGGCGCGATAAAAATCGTCGTCAACGGCGAAAAACAGATACTGTCCATCAAAATCGACCCGGCCGCCGCCGACCCGCAAGACATCGAAATGCTTGAGGACATGATCATGGCCGCCGTCAACGAAGCGCTCAAGAAAGTTGACGACATGATGACCCAGGAAATGGGCAAGCTGACCGGCGGCATGAAAATACCGGGGATGTTTTAAATGCCGCACATCGCCCCCCTCGCCAGACTGGTCGAACAATTCCGCAGGCTGCCGGGCATCGGGCCCAAATCGGCGACCCGGCTCGCCTACCACGTGCTGGCCATGGACCGGCAACAGAGCCGTGACCTCGCCGAGGCCATCATCGAAGCCAAAGAGAAAATAGGCTACTGCTCAGTCTGTTTCAACCTGACCGACTGCGACCCCTGCCAGATCTGCGGGAGCGACACTCGCGACGCGGGCCTCATCTGCGTCGTCGAAGAACCCCAGGACGTCGCCGCCATGGAGAGAACGCGGGAATACCGCGGCCGCTACCACGTTCTCCACGGCTCGCTGTCGCCCCTCGACGGCGTCGGCCCCGACGAACTGCGCCTCAAAGAACTGCTCGCCCGGATAAAGGACGGCGAAACCCAGGAAGTCATAATGGCCACCAACCCCGATGTCGAAGGCGAGGCCACCGCCATGTACACCGCCAGGCTCCTCAAACCCCTCGGCGTCAAAGTCACCCGCATCGGCCACGGCCTGCCGGTGGGCGGCGACCTCGAATACGCCGACGAAGTCACGCTGTCCAAGGCGCTCGAAAACCGCCGCGAAATGTAGCCGGTAAAAATCCGGGACAAATAGTAGGAATAATTCTCCCTCTTTCTGGTAATAATATTACCGGGAGGGGAAGACAATGAAAATCTCCTGGACGAAACGGCTGTTTGCCAACCTGGTCGACAGCGACCCATGCCCCGCCGCCCCCATGCCCGCCCTCACCGACGTCGTCGAGCAGGCCAGGCGCGAGTGGCTGGCCGCCCAGCACTACTATAACTCCGTATCCGACAGCGACCTTGTCGACCACGCCGTCTACCTCATGCAGGCAGCAGAAAAGAAATACATATACCTGCTGAAAAAAGCCCGCAGCGAGGGCGTCACCAACACAAAATACTGCTGACAGTACGAGGCTGTTTGAAAAAGCAAACAGCCTCGTTTTTTTGGCATACTTAGGACGTGCCACAGATATATTGTAAGGAAGATAACCCGACGCATGACAGGACGGGTGATCTCGTTTACAATAGGAATAGGCATCTGCCGAAAGGAGAATGAGTATGCCGAGCATACCCGGACTCGCCTGGGACTGGAACGTCATCATCGCCTTTGTCTTCGGGATCTTTCTGCTCTACCTCATCGGGCGGCTTTTCCTCATGCCCATCAAGCTCATCCTCAAACTTGTCTACAACGCTATCATTGGCGGCATCATGCTCTGGATCGTCAACTTCATCGGCGGGCACTTCGGCTTCGCCATCGCCATCAATCCCATCACCGCCCTCATAGCCGGCTTCCTCGGCATACCCGGCGTCGTCCTCCTCATCCTCTTCAAATTATTTGTCGCCTGATTGGTTTTTTCCCCATCCATATGATAGACTATAGAAAATGACGCACAAGGCACTTGATACCTGGCCCCCGGGTATGAAGTGCCCTTTCGCTGGACAAGGGGTGACAACATGGAACCGATCATCGAAGCATACGTCGGCGAATACGCCAGCGGCAAAAGCGAAAACGCCGTCAACCGGGCCATCGACCTTTGCCGTCGCGGCCTGCCGGTCACGCTCGTCGACCTCGACACCGTCGAACCCGTATACACCATCCGCCCGATCAAAAAAGAACTCGAAGCCATGGGCATAAACGTCGTCGCCTGGGAAACACGGGACACCGTCGGCCTGGGCGAAGCCGGCAGCGTCATCAAAGGCTCCATGCGCTGGGTACTCCGGCGTCCGGGCAACATCATCATGGACGTAGGCTACGGCGTTCATGGCGCGCGGATATTCAACCTAATCGAAGGAGCCTTCGACAATCCCTTCCTTAAAATAATCGCCGTCATCAACATGTCGCGCCCCTTCACCTCCACCGTCGAAAACATCCTCGAATACGTCGCCACCTTAGGACGGGTCGACGCCCTCCTCAACAACACCCACATGGCCGAAGAAACCACCGTCGACATCGTCCAGAAAGGCGCCATAGGCGTCTCAGAAGCAGCCAAAATACTTGGTCTGTCCGTTGTCGCCACCTCCGCCGTCCAGGAGATCGCCGACAAGATCGGTCCCGCCGACGCCGTCGGCAACCCGGTCTGGCCCCTGGAGCGCATCATGCCGAGGACCTTCTGGTAGTCAGAAAAAGCCTGCCTGTAAAAAGGCAGGCTAATTATTTATCCAAGCACGAGCATAATTTAGCATATACAAGCATATAATCAAAGCTATAAACACACGTAAAAATTTGGCCGCGACCATCCGATAATCGCCGTTTACGGCAGTTGAGTAATAGCTGCTAATATGATATATTAATAAAGCGCCTCTCTAAGCGGAGCAACAGCGCAAAAAACCAATAAGTACCTATTGACACGGCCCGTCGGGACGTGTTAATATAACAAAGTCGCCGCAAGCGGAGCTGGTGCAAAAGACCAGGCAAGGCAAGCAGCGACAAGGTTTCCAAAAACTGAATGTTGACAGGGCCGCGAGGTTATGTTAACATAGAGTTCCGGTCAAGCGCCGGAACGAGGTCGCTCTCATCAGCGACCGGAGTGTTCCTTGAAAACTGAACAATGTAGGTAATTAAGCCAGATGTGCGGGCTGCGCTTCTTCGGAAGTGTAGTCAAAAACACAATGATTCGGTTTTCAAAGAGCCATCAAAGGCTCCAAGAATAAATTTTTTGGAGAGTTTGATCCTGGCTCAGGACGAACGCTGGCGGCGTGCTTAACACATGCAAGTCGA